>CALAMM010000150.1 GCA_937925775.1 uncultured Fimbriimonadales bacterium | reverse complement strand
TCTTGCCGTCCACGCCGGGCAGTTCGAAGTCATACGCCGATTGACCGATTTCCATAGCCTCAACCTCCTTCACTGTGGCGGATAGCCTCGCGGAGCATGCTCAGCGAGGGGAGCGGCGCGAGTCGTCCGTCTTCCAGTTGAAAGGTGCGGCAGGTCAGGCGGTAGGGCAGGTGGGGCTGAGGTTGGAGCTCGCGCCCATTGATGCGGATGGTGGGCGAGCCGATGAAGCGGTGTTGCTCCGCCTGTGCCTGCGTGTCGATGCGAACCACTACTACCTCCGCCGAGATGCCCTCCTGCGCCAGCGCTTCGTGAATCAGCTCCAGCGCACGCTCGTGCGAGGGACACTCTGGGTAGTAGAACAGTTCAATCCGCATCGTCGCGCCTCCCATGCTATTTTACCCGACGCCGCGTCGGGGGCACTTTGGGAATCTTCCCGAACCCCACGAACATCGTCAGCACGAGTCCATCAGCAAAAAAACGCCCCCGCACTCGCGGGGGCAATCGGTCTCACCTTGAGTTGCTGGCTCAAGCCGTCTCGTGTGCGCGCAGCAGAACGCGCAAGTCCCCGTGAACGGTCTCCAGCGCGAGGGTTCCCGTCCCATCGCCAGCAACGCCGGTGTAGTGACGCCGACTCGACTCGACATTTTTGCACTCCAGCGCACACTGAACCTCGCCTGCGGTCGTCTGCATCTGCACGGTGCAGTCGTTGCCGTCGGGCGTGTAGACCGTGATGTCGCCCTTGACGGTGGCTAAGCGCACTGCGCCGCAGACTGGCTCCAGCAGGTCGAGCTCGATGTCGCCGCTCACCGTCTCCACCGTAAAATTACGGGCGACGATACGCTCCGTTTCGGTGTCGCCGTGGGTCGCCTGAATCGCGACGCTTTCCACCTTCAAATCGCGCAGGATGATGTCGCCGTGTACCACCGTGATGGCGACGCGCTCGCCCTGCAAGTCGTGGATGTGGATGTCGCCGTCGACGGTTTCGAGTTTCGCACTCCCGCGTAGGTGGCGCAGGGTGATGTCGCCGTGTGGGGTGCGCAGGTCGACCGCGCCGTCGAGTTTCTCGACCTCGATATCGCCCTTGCGTTCCAGGTGCACTTGCAGGTTGAGCTGGCGCGGGACCCGCAGCCGAAGGTTCACTTTCTGGCGCAGGTCGCCCTCCAGTTGCGGTGCGGTGATGCGCACACCTTGCTCGGTCTGTTCGAAAGTCAGGCTGTAGGTCGCCTTGACTTGCTCGAGGCGTTGCGGGTCGGCTCCCCGCAGGCGGATGTCGGCTTCGACCCGTCCCCCGTCGAAACCGCCCACGATGTGGAGATCGCCTGCGGGGAGTTCGATGGACAGCGATTGCCCCCCAACAATCGCGAAGTCCATCGTCTGCTCTAAGTTGACCTCATGCTTGCCCCACCGTCC
This sequence comes from uncultured Fimbriimonadales bacterium, assembly GCA_937925775.1. Lineage (GTDB taxonomy): Bacteria > Armatimonadota > Fimbriimonadia > Fimbriimonadales > GBS-DC > GBS-DC. The sequence continues at coordinate 17,744 of CALAMM010000150.1, read as the reverse complement.
CAAGGACCAGTCGCCTTTTTCAAGCTCGTCCACCACTTTGCGCAGTTCGTCGATGCTGCGCTGGGTCTGCTCGCGCACGCTTTGCCCGATTTGTTGCCAGTTCACGCTGCGTACTGCCTGCCCTGTGGCTTTGACGGTCTCTTCCACTGCGCGGAGGAGCTGGTCGAACAGCCCGCGCACAGGCTGCGCACTCCCGTCGCCTTCCTTGGGGGTATCACCGGGTTGCGCCGCGCTCGGCTCAGGCGCCACTTCATAGAGCGCGTCAATCAAATCCGCCGCCTCTTCAGGCGACACTGTGCCTTGCTGCATCAAGTGCAGGATCCGCATCAACATCTCCTGTCGGCTGTTCATCGGTGTACCTCCTTCACTTTAGGTTGCGCAGTTTCCGCGCCGCTTCTTCGGCGGTGATTAAGCCCTGCTCCAGCAGGTCTAATATCTCGCGTCGCTGCTTTGCGAGATGTCCGTTCAAATCTTCGGTTGTGGTCGGGGTCAACCCCAGCGCCAGCAGCAGGGCGTCCAGCTTGTTCCGCGCGGTGGGATAGCTGATTCCCAGCTCTCGCTCCACCCCCGCCAGCATCCCGCGATTCCGCAGAAAGACCTCCAAAAACTCCAACTGCTCGCTATCGAGCTGGCTGAAGCGGTTCGGCAGGAACTGCCCCGATATGCTCAAACCGCACTCTTCGCAAGCGACCTGCGTAACGATTAGCTTCCCGCTGCAGATTGGGCAGCGCGTCGGCTGGGTGTGCTGCTTTTTCATAATGCGCCGCATGATACCCGATGGAGATCAAAAAAGTCAAGCCTTACCCCTTGAAAAAATCAAGATTTCTGAGCTTTGGCTTTGAATCATGCAGTCCGCCGTAGCGGATTACTCACCCTGCATCGTGCGCTGCTGCAACACATCATTCATCTTGCCTGAACGGTAGCCCTCCAGATCCAGAGTGACATAGAGGTAGCCGAGCGACTTCATATGCGCGACAATCGCGGAGGCATGCTGCAGGACGCGCTCGAAGTCGTGAGGCTCTACCTCGATGCGTAGAATCGTGTCGTGGTGGCGCACGCGCACCTGTCGGAAGCCCAGTTCGCGAAGGTAGCGCTCGGCTCGGTCAACCTTCTGGAGCAGTTCGCGTGTGATGAGCGTGCCGTAAGGGAATCGGCTGGAGAGGCAGGCAAAGGAGGGTTTATCCCAGATAGGCAGTCCCAGATGTCTTGCGAGGGCGCGGATGTCCGCTTTGGTGAACCCCGCTTCCAGCAGGGGTACACGCACGCCATGCTCCTTCGCTGCACGCATTCCGGGGCGGTAATCCCTCGTATCGTCGGCATGGGTTCCGTCCGCAATCCACGCGATGCCCTCCTCGTCGGCGACGCGGCGCAGCACGCCGAACAGCTCAGTCTTGCAGTGATAGCAGCGGTCGGGGCGGTTCACCTGAAAGAGGGGGTTCTGCAGCTCGTGCGTGGGGACGACGCGCACGCGCACGCCCATCTGCTGGGCAAGGCGCAACGCTTCCTCAATCTCGCCCTCGGGAAACGCCTCCGACTTGCCAATCACGGCAAGGCATCGGTCGCCCAGCGTGTCGTGGGCAACCTTGGTAAGCAGCGTGCTATCCACACCGCCCGATAGCCCGACGACCACCGCGCCCATCTCCTGCAGAATCGCCTGTAGCCGCTCGTACTTCGCCTGAAGCTCGGGTGTCATGGGGCAATTTCCCCTATCTGAGGCGCGTCGATACGCACCAGTCGCCAATCGTCATACGAGAGAATCAGCCACTTGCGCTGGGGGAACTTGCGGAACTCGAACTCCACGACGCCGTAGTCTTGGGTGGTCACGCCACCCGGCGACTGAGGATCGTGTGCCGTGACCCGAACGGTTGTGCGCACGAGAATACGCCCTGCAAAAACCTCGATTTGCAGTTCTCCCAGCTCGGCGCGGAGGTTCTCGGACTGCTTGAAAAACTGCGCGAGTTGGTAGCGCAGCTGCTGCTTGTTCATCCCGCCGAAACTGAACTCGTCGGCGACGAACTGGAGCATGCCGTCGAGATCCTCGTTTTCGAACGCCTGCTTCCCTTCGGCGAAGATTTGCTGGATGCGCGTGCGCGGGTCGACCTCCTTCGGTGTCGCCGACAGAATAAAGACCCGCACGCCAATCAGCAGCATGAGGGCGATGCCCAGCCCTATCGCCAGCTTCGCACGGTTCATCCTCACCACCCCAGCGGATGCCACACGGTTTTGAATTCAACGAACGGTTCAATCCACTCTAACCCTTGAGCGTGGTCGCTCAGCCACTCCGCGCGGGTGAGGCGTGGGCTGTGGTGGAGGCGTTTGATCGTTTCGGCGGCGGCTTGCTCAAGCGGGGCACGCTCCGTGTCGGGCACCCCACATAGGTTCAGCGCATCCACCTCCGCATGCCGAGCAAGGTGGGGCAGCAGCTCGCCGAACCGCCCACTGAGCAGGTTCACCACGCCCGCAGGCAGGTCGGATGTCGCAAGCACCTCCGCGAACGCAAGCCCCATCGTGGGCATGGCTTCGGGCAACAGCGCAACGACGGTGTTCCCGCTCACGATTACAGGCGCGAGCAGGCTCGTCAGCGACGCCAACGGCGCGACCTCAGGGCACGCAACTCCCACAACTCCCACTGGCTCCACCGTCGTGAAGTTGTGCATCGGCATCGCGACAGGGTTCACTGACGAGAGCAGCGCAGCGTATTTATCGCTCCAGCCCGCATAATGAACCCAGCGATCAATGCTCGCCTCGATCTCGGCATCGGCGTCGTGTGGGGAGAGGCCCGTTATCGCCTGCAGCTCAGCGCGTATCGCCTCACGGCGCGTTTCCAGCATCTCGGCGATGCGATAGAGAATCTGTCCGCGATTGTATGCCGTGCGCTTCGCCCAGCTCGGCTGTGCCTTACGCGCCGCCTGCACGGCATCGCGCAGGTCTTTGCGGGAAGCTTGTGGAACATTCGCCCAGAACGCACCTTGCGAGTCGCGCACCTCGTAAGCGCGTCCCGACTCGGAACGCACGAACTCCCCGTTCACCCAGAGTTTGTAGGTCTTCAAAACGGTTGTCCGACGCATCAAACTGGGACTTTCGTCCCTTCGCAGGGAATTCCTGCTTGCGGTATACTGCCCGTGCTATGAAGGCTTTAGCGGGTCAAGTGGCATTGATTACAGGTGGTGGGCGCGGAATCGGCGCGGAGACGGGGAAACAACTGGCGCAGCAGGGCGCGACGGTGGTGCTGGTGGCACGCACGCAGGCGCAACTGGAGGCAACGGCGGCGCAAATCCGTGAGGCAGGCGGCAAAGCCCACTGGTTCGTCGCCGATGTCTCGGACGAGGGCGCTATGCGCGAGGCAGTGCAGGGCGCACTGGGCATCACGGGCAACCTCGATATCTTGGTCAATAATGCAGGATTCATTCAGGCAGTCGGTCTCATCGAGGACAGCACCCCCGCAGAGTGGTGGCACACGCTGGAGGGCAACTTGAAGGGGTTGTACCTGACCACGCGCCTCGTGCTGCCACACATGCTGGCGCAGGGACACGGGCAAATTGTAAATGTGCTATCTGTGGCTGGCACGCGAGCGTTCGCGGGGCTCAGCGCGTATAGCTGCGCCAAAGCCGCAGGACTGATGTTCACGCGCATCCTTGCGAAAGAGGTACGCAAACGCGGCGTGCGCGTGATGGCAATCCTGCCCGGCGCGGTGGACACCGCCATCTGGGGCGAAGGTGAAGGCGTCCCAGACCGCCAGAAGATGATCCGACCTGAAACGGTGGCGCAGATAATCACTCAAATGCTACTCACTCCCAAAGACGCCACCATCGACGAACTGCTCGTGCTACCCAAGGAAGGGATTTTGTAGCGCACTTCGCCCCCGATAGACCACGCACGCTTTAGGTAGCGGCGGCGTCCCCGCCGACGAAAACGCTTGGACAGGCGTGTCTAAGCCGTATGTGTAGCGTTGGCAGGACGCCGACGCTATGCACGGGATCCGCGGCGTCGGCGTCCTGCCGATGGGTCTCGCAACCAGAAACAGCGTCAGTAGCTATGCGAGCCGCCGATACTGCAGGTTGGGGGCGTCTGCACATTGCGCAGAGTGTAGCTACCCCCCGAAGGGCACTGGGGTTGCTGCTGCAGGAACTGGGGCACTAACTGCGCCCACCCTGGCGTCGCCGTGCCAGGTCGACGGTTGACCAGCGCCCACTGCTCCTTCGCGGCTTGAATCTTGCGCAGGTTCGCACGGCAGGCATTCGCGCGCGCCCGCTCGCTCGCGTTGAAATAACTCGGCACGGCAATCGCTAACAGAATGCCGATAATCAACACAACGATTAGAATCTCCACCAGCGTGTTCCGTAGCGTCCACCGATACGCATTGATTGCCTCCTTGCGTGAAATGCTTTGTGAGGCGTTTCGTCGCTGGGGTTGCCAGCGACGAAACGCTTCGGCAAGACGGGTTTACAGACTGTGAGTACCGCCGATGCTGCAGGTCGGGTTGGTGCTCATGTTGCCGATGGTGTAGGTCCCGCCCGACGGACAGCTCGGCTGCTGCTGAATGAACTCTGGGACTAAGTTATCCCAAGTGGGTGTCGCCGTTGGTCCCTGATTGTTCGCCATCGCCCACTGCTCTTTGGCGGCTTGAATCTGGCGCAAGTTGGAACGGCAGGCGTTCGCGCGTGAACGCTCGCGCGCACTAATAAAACTCGGCACGGCAATCGCCAACAGAATGCCGATAATCAGCACAACAATCATAATCTCGACGAGCGTGAAGCCCCGCTCGCGGCGTCGGTTCAGCAAGTTGCGCATCATCATCTGTCCCTCCATGTCCGATTCTCGGAATGCTGGAGAGAAAACCTCTGCCTGTCGGGCGGCGAGAGGCAAGAGGGTTTTCTCCCCGCTACAGAGGTTGTTCCACTTTGGTGCAAAGGGGAAAACTGGGGAATTTGCGGGATTTGGGGTCTACGCTCCGCGCGTGAAGAGCCAGGCGATAATGCCCAACGCCAGCGTGGTCACCACGACGCTGGCGATGGTTTCCTGACGGCTCAGCTGGAACGAACGCCAGTTGATCGCCAGCGTGACGAGAGCCATCGGCACAAGCGCGGGCAGGCGTGGCGCGATGCCCAGCGCAGGCAAGCCCCACAGCACCAACCCCAAGTAGCCCCACAAAGCAAGGAACAGCCCAACCATCGTGGCGCGCACGCGCAGTCCGAACCGAATGAGGCACGCCGTATAAAGCGCGAGAAAGATGAAGTCGCCTACGCCGATTATGGCAATCGGGGTCAGGCGTGCGGTGGCCTCAGGCGCATTCGGCGCCGCCATCACCGCTACGGACGCCCGCTCCGCGATTTCGGGGGCTTTCTCCATCACTTGCTTCACAAAACCGCCCGGCGTTAGCACCGTGAGCATATCGACCATCGCGGCGAAGGGGATTATGGGGGCGAGCAGGTTCTTTTCGCGGATGAGCTTTGAGAGCGTTGCGCCCAGCCCGACCGCTACCATCATCAGCAGGTAGCCGTGCATGGCGCGGTAAAGCCCGAACGCGAGTTCCGTGGGCGGGTGGGCGTGGCTCCAGCCCAGCAGTTTGGGCAGCCAGCCCCACGCCCACCACACCGCAACGCCCCCAACCAGCAACAGTGGCGCCAGCCACGGCGCGCGCTCGCTCTCCGCCGCCCAAACAAACACCAGCCACAACAAGGTCGCCATAAACAGCAGAGTGGAAAGCAGCACGCCGCCCACCAACGCCCAGCCGTTTGGCAAAGTGATTAGCGGCGCGCCTAACTGGAGCGCGAAGTATGCCGCGGTCGCCAAGAGCCAAGACGACTTCACGCGCTCTATGATACCCGTGTCGACGCCCCAAGCGCGGGCGCGTCGGCTTCCTCGTCAGGGCGATGCACTATCTGGTACAGGCTGTCGCGCTCTACGGGAATGCGTCCCGCGTCGCGGATGAGGCGAATCAGCTCCGCACGGGTCAACACCTGCTGGCGCACGCCAGGCGCGTCATCTTGGTACACAATCTCGTACTCATGCACCGTGCCGTCCACATCATCTGCGCCGTACCAGAGCGCAATTTGTGTAATCGCGGGCGTGTTCATAACCCAGAACGACTTGATGTGGGGGAAGTTGTCGAGCATCAGCCGTGCGACGGCGATATTGCGCAGGTCGTCCTCACCGCTGGGGTGCGGCAGGTGCGCAAGTTGCGTGCCTTCAGGATGGAACGAGAGGGGCGTCATCGCCAGAAAGTGCCCCGTCTCGTCTTGCAGTGCGCGCAGCTGGATGAAGTGATCCACGCGCTCCTCGATGGTCTCGCCCAAGCCGTACAGCAGGGTGGCGTACTGCTTTAGCCCAGCAGCGGCAATCTCGCGGGCTATCTCTTTCCAGCGTCTGCCATCGATCTTTTTGGGGAACAGCGCGGCGTGGATGCGGTCGCTCAGCACCTCGATGCCGCCGCCAGGCACGCTGCCCAAGCCCGCCTCCTTCATCTCCTGCAGCACTTCCGAAAGCGGCTTCTTCGCCACGCGGGCAATCTCCTCCCACTCGACCGCCGTGAACGCCTTGATGTGCACATCGGGACGCTCTTCCTTCACCGTGCGAATCAGATCCAGATAATACTGATACGGCAGGCGCGGGTTCACACCCCCCACAATATGCACTTCGGTAATCGGAATATGCCGGTAGGCTCGCAGTCGCTCGCGCACCTCGTCCATCGTGAGCGTGTAAGGCTTAGGTCCGCCTTTCTGCGCGTAGAACGAGCAGAACTTGCAGCCCTTGTTGCAGATGTTGGTGTAGTTGATGTGCTGATTGCGGATGTAGTAGGCGTAGTTGCCGTTCAGTCGCTCGCGGACGAGATTCGCCAAGTAGCCCACGCCTGAGAGGTTCGGCGTGGTGTAGAGGAGAACACCGTCTTCGAACGAGAGGCGTTCGCCACTCATCACTTTTTCATAGAGGGGCATCAGTTCGCGCCCCAGAATAACCTCAAGAACGCTCATAAGGATAGTCCTCCAACGAACAATTTTAGGCTTGCGCGTGCGCAGGGTGTTCCTGCGGGCGCGTTGCCAGCACCGTCGCGCTGAACAGCACCAGCATAATCCACAGGATGTCGGTAATCAGCAGGTGCACCAGCTGCATCCAGATGGGCGCTTTGAGCCACACATTCAGCAGTCCAAGTCCGAGCTGCGCCACATAGAGCAGGTTGAAGCCGATTCCGAGTCGATAGGCGGTGGGCGACGGGCGGTCGAGCATCAGGCGTGTCAGCACGATAATCATGTAGAACGCGATGCCCACAGCCAGCGTTGGGTGGTAGACGCGCAGAGCCAGTAGTGTTTCGCCTACGATGGGGTTCGTGTGGATTACATTCAGGTGCAGCAGGGTGTCGCCCAGCGCGGTGACCGCGCCGCTCATGCCGATGAGCGCCATCAGCAGCAGTGCGCCCAGCGTTGCGACGCCTGTCCAGCCTTGACCGCGCAGGGGGAACCGCGCCCCGCCTGAAGCCCACCACGCCGTGAGCGTAATCCACATCAGCAGGATGAAGGTGTTCAACAGGTGCGCCGCCATCCACACAGCCCGCGCATACGAGACATCGGTCGCCACCCGCTCAAACAGCACCAGCCCCGCGCCAACGAGGGCTTCCAGCACCATAAAAATCAGGCTCATCAACGCGCCGAACCGCACGATGTGCCGACGCGGATACGCCCGAAACGCCCAGACGCACATCCCCAGTACAAGCAGGAACGCCAGCCCGCTGGTGACGCGATGCCCGAACTCCACAAAAGTGTCCAGCGAGCCAGTAAGGGGGACAATCTGACCGTTGCAGGTGGGCCAGTGGCTCCCGCAGCCTGCGCCGAAGCCTGTCGCGCGCACAAACGCCCCACCCAAAATCACCAGCACATTGTACGCCAGCGTCAGCCAGGCGAACTTCGCGAAGCGAGTCATGACGCCCTAAGTATACCCCAAGCGCGTGTTGTTCGCGGGAGAGGTTGACCCTGTCTGGGGGTTAGCTCCCTTGGGGGAGCTAACCCTCGCTGGTGCAGGGGGCTACTCTTCCTGCCCTTCGTACTTCTCTTTAAGGGCTTGCACGACGGCGGGGTCGGCGAGGGTCGTGGTGTCGCCGAGGGCGCGCCCTTCGGCAATATCGCGCAGCAGGCGGCGCATAATCTTGCCGCTGCGCGTCTTGGGCAGGTCAGCCGTGAAAAACAGCTGGTCGGGGCGGGCAATCGCGCCGATTTTCTGCACAACATGCTGTTTCAGTGCCTCCTTGAGGCTGTCGTCGGGGTGATAGCCCTCTTTGATAATCACGAACGCAGCCACGCCCTGCCCCTTGATTTCGTGATGCACGCCAATCACGGCGGCTTCGGCGACAGCAGGATGGTCTACCAGCGCACTCTCCACTTCCATCGTGCTAAGGCGGTGTCCAGACACATTAATTACATCGTCCACGCGCCCCAGCAGCCAGTAGTAGCCGTCCTCATCTTGGCGAGCGCCGTCGCCCGTGAAGTAGAGCCCCTCATACTTGCTCCAGTAGGTTTGTACGAACCGTTCAGGGTCGCCCCACAGCCCGCGTGTCATGGAGGGCCACGGACGGGTAATCACCAGGTAGCCGCCGCGATCGGTGCCTACGGGCTGTCCCTTCTCATCCAAAATGGCGGGGAAAATCCCAGGGAACGGTTTGGTTGCGGAGCCGGGCTTGGTGGCGACGATGCCGGGAAGCGGCGTGATGAGAATCGCGCCCGTCTCGGTCTGCCACCATGTGTCCACAATCGGGCATCGCCCCCCGCCGATATGTTCGTGGTACCACATCCACGCTTCAGGGTTAATCGGCTCACCGACGCTACCCAACAGGCGCAGACTGCTCAGGTCGTGTTTTTGGGGTACTGCTCGCCCCACTTCATAAACGCGCGGATAGCCGTCGGCGCAGTATAGAGAATGTTCACCCGATATTTCTCCACAATCGCCCAGAATCGGTCGCGGTCGGGATAGTCGGGCGCACCCTCATAAATCACACAGGTCGCGCCGTTCGACAACGGCCCGTACACGATATAACTGTGCCCCGTGACCCAGCCCACATCGGCGGTACACCAGTAGACATCCTCATCCTTCAAGTCGAACACCCACTTTGCCGTGAGCGTGACGCCCACCATGTAGCCTCCAGTGGTGTGCATGATGCCCTTGGGTTTGCCTGTGGAGCCAGAGGTGTAGAGTAGGTAGAGCAGGTCTTCGCTGTCCATCGGCTCGGCGGGGCAAGTTTGGGGCGCATCGCGCATCAGGTCGTGCCACCACAGGTCGCGCCCTTCATGCATGGGGACGGTGTAGTCGCCGCCGATACGGCGGTAGACGATGACCTTTTGGACGGAGCGGGTTTGGCGCAGGGCTTCGTCGGCGTTGTGTTTGAGGGGTACGATGTTGCCGCGTCGCCAGCCGCCGTCGGCAGTGATGAGGATCTTCGCCTGCGCGTCGTTGATGCGGTCGGCTAAGGCATCCGCGCTAAAGCCGCCGAACACCACCGAATGCGGCGCACCAATCCGCGCACACGCCAGCATCGCAACGACCACTTCGGGAACCATCGGCATGTAGATACACACGCGGTCGCCCTTCTGCACCCCAAGCGATTTCAGCACATTGGCGAACTTCTGCACCTCGCGGTGCAGGTCGCCGTAGGTCAGCACGCGCTCGTCGCCCGGCTCACCTTCCCAGATGAGCGCGGCTTTGTTCCGTCGCCAAGTCTGCACATGCCGATCCACGCAGTTGTAGCAGGCGTTCAACTTGCCCCCGACGAACCACTTCGCGTAGGGCGGGTTCCACTCCAGCACCGTATGCCACTTCTCGAACCAGTGAAGTACCTGCTCGGCGTATTTCGCCCAAAACGCCTCATAGTCCCGTGCAGCCTCCTCGTAGATTGCAGGGTCGCTGATATTCGCCTGCTTCACGAACGCCTCAGAGGGCGGAAACACTCGCGTTTCCTTCAACAGTGCATCAATCGCTGTTGGTTGCATAGTCGTCGCCTCCACGAATAAAGCGATTCGGGACGCCCGCCCAGAGTCCTGCTTTGGGGTTCGGCGTTGTCGCCTCGTGGAAACATTCCCTCGCGCGGGCGGGTTCCCTGCTTATCGCAAGCCCTCCGCTCAGGGCGTCTCCTGCGAGGGCAGTACCACCACCTCGCGTAGCCGCGCGTACTCGGTCGGGGGGATTTTGCGTCCGTGCGCGTCGGTGCAGTAGAAGCTCAGCACGGCACGCCCCGCCCACAGTCCGAACCGTGCGCTGTGGATGTTCCACCCCAGTTGCGACAGGGCATACGCTGCGCGATACAACGCCCCCAAATCGGGCGCGGTATGCAAATCCACCACCGTGTAGGCGTCGGAAGCGTCGTCGTGCAGCTGGAGTTGGCTCACGCGCAGGGGGGCGTCGGGGTCTTTACCGTGTTCGCGCAGCAGGTCGAACACGGCGCGTGCGCCGGTCAGCACTTGGCGCAGGGCGCTTTCCAGCACGGCGCACTGGTTAGGCGAGAGCGGACGCGAGCGCACGGTTAGCCCCAGCGTGTCTAGCGCCACGCGCGGCGCATCCTCGCGTGTCAGCACACGCGCCCACGCCACTTCCACCTCATAAGCGTACAGCACGCCCGCAATCTTACTCAGCAAACCGGGCTGCGGGTCGTCGAAGGTGCAGAGCGTCAGCTCGGTGTAGGGGGCGTCGGGCGCGTTGTGGAACTCCACCACTGCCCCTTCGCCTGCCCGCACGCGCTGGATGTAGTGGATATGCAGGCTAATCTGCTCAGGTGGCGTGTTCAGCAGATAGCCCGACGGCATCTGCTCGATGTGCGCGGCGATTTCCGCCTCTGCAATCGGCCGCCCTGCCAACGCGCGCTGGAGGCGTTTGCGCACGGCGGTCAGCGCGGGCGCCTCGTCGGGCAAGCCCTCCTCCAGCGCACGCAGGCTCCGCCGATACAGCTCTTGCAAAAAGCTCGCCTGCGCAGGCGTCCAAATGCGTTCGCCCACTGCCTGCGTATCCGCGCAGGTCAACAGGTACAGCATCTGCAGGCGTTCGGGCGTGTTCACCACGCGGATGAACTCCCGAATCGTTTCAGGTAGATGCAAGTCGCGCTGGCGCGCGGTCTGCGCCATCAGCAGGTGATGGCGCACTAAGAACTCCACTTCCGCGATTTCGGCTTCACGCCAGCCGAGCGCACTCAAGCTCGCTCGTGCGAGTTCCGCGCCGACCTCAGCGTGCGGGCGCGTGGGGTCAACCTTACCTGCATCGTGCAGCAGCAGCGCCATATACAGCAGTTCAGGTGCGGACAGCTGCTCCAGAATGGTGCGCCACAAGGGGTTGCCTTCGCCCCGCGCGTAGCTATCCAGCAGGCGAATGGCTTGCAGCGTATGTTCGCCGACAGTGTAATCGTGGGTGGGGTCGCCCGCAGGCAGGGTCATCAGCGACGCGAACGGCGGGAACGCCCACCCCAGCACGCCCAACCGCGCCATCGGCTCCAGCACACGATAGACCTCACCCGGACAACTCAGCAGCTCGCGCAGAACCGCGCCCACATAAGCAGGATTTGGAGTCGCCCCCTTACCGTCTGTAGAGGGAAGAGTGTGGAGGTTCCGCTCTAACCTCGACTCGATTTCCTTGCTCAGCCCCAGTTGATACCGTTGCGCCAGCAGGAAGCAGAGCAGTCGCCACTCAGGGGGTTCTTTCTCCAGCGCGGGCGCAGGGGTAATTTGGCGGTTCACGCTGTCCAGCCCCACGCCCAGCACGAGCGGTGCATTCGCGAGGCGTTCGATGCCCCGCTCGGTAAGGCGCGCATGGTCAGCGAGGGCAGTATAGACCTCACGCATCAGCGTCGCGCGGTCTGTGCCCAGCCGTTCCGCGAGTTCGTACTGCTTGGCGAGCGTGAGTTGCTCGCGTGCCTCACCGCTGAGGGCATGGAGCAAGGCGCGATAGCGCTGCAGGGTGCCAGTAGCGCGGTCTAACGCCTCAGCCTCCGTTTGGGTGAGGATCCCCTCCTCCACGAGAGTTGGAAGGGTCTGCTCGTGGGGGATGCCATAGCGCGCCTGCGCCATCCAGTTGAGCGTGTGGCGGTCGCGTAGCCCGCCGCGCCCTTCCTTCAAGTTGGGTTCCGAGCGCATCACGCCCGCGCCCAGCTTCGCCCAACGCGCCCGACACTCGCGATACCGCTCCAGCGTGAAGCCCGTCGGGTCAAGACTCCGCCAAAAACGGCTCTCAAAGGTCTCCGCAAGCTCTTGGCTCCCCTCAACACAACGCATCTCCAGCAATCCCGTGCGCGTTTTGTGGTCAAGCGCATCGAGGTCGTCCATCAAACGGTAGGCGTAGCCAACCTTGAGGCGAGCGTCCGTATAGAACACCTGCATCATCGCGTGGAAGAGGTGTTTCACAAGGCGCTCGGTGAACGGGTCGCCCTCGTGGGCAGGCGTGAATGTGAGATCAATATCAGAATAGGGAGCGAGCTCGCGCCGACCGTAGCCACCCGTCGCAAGGATAAGCAACGGGCTGTTGGCAGGTGGGCTAATCTCTTGCGCTGCGTGCGCCCAAGCGCGTTGATACAGGGCACGCAAGGTGTTGTCGAGAATCGTGGCATACTGGCGCATCCATACCTCGACAGGCACGGCGGTGGTCAGCAGCGCGTCGATGAGATGCTGCCGCGCGGTAATCAACTGCTGCGCGACGAATTCGTAATCTTGGACGCTGGCGTGCATCATAAAAAAGTGTACCTCCTCATCTGTAGTCGCTTTGCGCGCTCAGCGTCATGCGCTCCTGCGGGTATAATAACCGCCGATGGCAACCATTGAACTGGTCAACCGTAAGTTCCCCGACTGGCTGAAGGTGCGCCTCCCGAAGCCAGAGAAGGTGCAGCAGGTGGAGCAGATGATGCGAGCGGCGCGCCTGCACACGGTGTGTGAAAGTGCCCGCTGCCCGAACCTGCCCGAATGCTGGTCTAAAAGCTCCGCGACTTTTATGATTTTAGGCGACATCTGCACGCGCCACTGTGGGTTCTGCGCGATTAAGACAGGCAAGCCGCTTGCGCCAGACCCTCAAGAGCCGCAACGCCTCGCCGAAGCCGCCAAACGCATGGGGCTGAAACATATCGTGGTGACTTCCGTCGCCCGCGACGATTTGCCCGACGAGGGGGCAGGCCAGTTCGCCGCCACCATCCGCGCCCTGCACGAGACCATCCCCAACGCGATCGTGGAAGTGCTGACCCCTGATTTCAAGGCGAAGGCATGGTGTATTCGGCGCGTGGTAGATGCGCAGCCTGAGATTTTCAACCACAACATCGAGACGGTGGAGCGCCTGCAGACGATTGTGCGCCCCCAAGCCCGCTATGACCGCTCCCTGAAAGTATTGGAAACCGTCAAACGGATGGACCCTTCAATTTACACCAAGTCGGGCATTATGCTGGGGCTGGGCGAGACGCGCGAGGAGGTGCTGCAGACGATGCGCGACCTGCGCAACGCGGGCGTCGACGCCCTCACTATCGGGCAGTACCTGCGCCCCACGCAGCGCCATCTGCCCGTGCAGGAGTATGTCCACCCCGACCAGTTTGAGGAGTATCGCGTGCTGGGGGAGGAGATGGGCTTTCTGTTTGTCGCGTCGGGACCGTTCATTCGCAGCTCCTATAACGCAATCGCGTTCTCGCAGCGCGTGATGGCGGAGAGGCTCGCCAAAGTAGGCGCGATGGAAGGTGCGTAATCTGTTCTGGCGGACGGGGCAGCTGCTCCTGTGGCTCGTGCCCCTTGTATTGATGACGCTGGCGGGGGCGATGTACCTGTGGCAGGTCAAGCTCGCCGTCGAGGTGAGTTTGCCGTCCGCGCTGCGCAACTACGCGCGGCGTCAGGCGGAGCTGGATGTCCGAGTGGAGCGCGTCTCGTTGGGGCTAACGCGCGTGCTACTTACCCATCCCGATGTGCGCACGCTCACAGGCGAGCGGTTGTTCCGCGCCCGCTACCTGGAAGCACGCCTGCCATCAAACGGCGAGCCGCTCACCGTCGAGATAGACCGCCCCGAAGTGTGGCTTCAGCGCAACCGTCAGGGCGTGTGGAACATCGACCCGCTGCTGCGTCAGCCCCGCCCGCCAGAACCGACGCCAATCACTTTTCGCCTCCGCGCCCGACAGGGAATCCTCTACTTTGACGACTATCTGCCAGACTCGCCCGTGCGCGCCACCCTCTGGGCAGAGGAGTGTACCCTGAGCCAGCCGCGCCTTGGACAGCAGGTCACGCTGCGCGGCTTCAGCGACGCGCTCGGTGCAGTGGAAGCGCACGCGCTTTCCGACGGGAATCGCTGGCTGGTGGAACTCCACGCGCACGCCGTGCGCGGCGAGGTGTTCAAGCCCTACTTGCCCCAAACCGACTTCGACGCGGATGGGGTGTTCGGACAAGTCGCGATGCAGCTTGTGTACGAGCCAGACACGCCGTTGCGAATTCAAGGCACTGCGCAGGGCACGGCACAAAGTATAACTTTTCGCCAGAAAGTTTTACCGTTTCGCCCCCTCGAATGGCAAGCGGCGTTCACGGAAAAGGGGCTTGCCAGTGCCTTAGCCACCCGCGACGGACGCCTAAGGGCGCACGGAGTGGTGGACTGGTCGGGGCGAAAGCCGTTCATCTCGGTGCAGGCGCACGCCGCGGGCAACGACGCGGCGGCGCTCTGGCGAGTGCTGCGCGCGGATGAGCCGCGCGTGGACGGCGACTATGCGGTGCAGCTGCGTCTGGAAGGCTCGCCCGACGCGCTCCAAGCGATAGGCACAGCGCAGCTGGCGCGGATTCGTACCCCGCAGGGCGATTTGCGCAACCTCCGCTCGCGCGTGCTGTTTACACACGGGCAACTTGTCTTGCCCGACTTCCAAGCAACCTACGCAGGACGCCCCCTGCAAGGCAAGCTCTGGGTGGATACCCGACCCAAAACCCCCAAGCTACGCTTGTATGCCTCTGTGAAGGGGGTTCCAATTCAACAGATACCTGCGCTACGGGAACAGCAACTTTGGGGCGCACTCGACGCTACGGTGGTCGTCTACGGCGATATCGATCATTTGCGCGTGGAGTCGAACCTGCTGACGGACGCGCTTTTTTACAACGGGCGTCGCTTGGGGGGAGTGCGGGCGCGTGTGGCGTTCGCGGAGGGAACGCTGCAGATCCCCCTGATGGTGCTTCAAGGGGCGGCGGGGGCGGTGCAAGTTTCTGGCGAGATCTTAGATATTTTCGGCGAGGACCCGCGCTTTGACCTCCAAGTCGGTGCGAACGGCCTGGATTTGAACCTGTTGGCGCAGTTAGCGGGCTATGCGGAGGGCGAGCTGCTTGCGGACGACGAAGGCAATCGCCTGCGCTTAGACGGTATCGGATACCTCACGGCGCAGCTGCGGGGTAGCCTCAAGTCGCCTGAAGCCGTTGCAGAAATGGTGGTTTTTGACGGTAGGCTCGGCGACATCGGCGCGGAGATCGCCGTCGCAGAACTCAACCTGTTAGAGCGCGACCTGCGGATTACTCAGCTCCAAATCCTGCGTCGCGCCTCGCAGCTGTTGGCGTCGGGGGTGGTACGCCTTCCGACTGCACCCGACGCACCGCCACACTTCCAACTGCAGGGCGACCTGTACGAGTTCGATCTCAGCGCGATTCCCGACTGGCTCCGTCGCGAGCTGCCCCTATCGGGGCTGACTTCGGGCACATTCCAAGCGGAAGGCACACCGCAGCAATTCGTGGTGCGGGCAGCTCTGCACTCCGACGGCGTCCAGTATGACCGCACTCTGCTGCGCGAAGGGCAGGCGCAGATTGCAGTGCGCGTCGAAAACGGCTTGACGCAGGTAGAGGTGGAGAATGTGCAGGCGCGTGTGGGCGAGGGACGGCTGACCGCCAGCGGGGTATGGCGCACAGAGGGCAACTTCGAGGGGCGTCTCCGCCTTGAAAACGCCACGCTGGCGATACTGGCGCCCTACCTCCCTGTCGAGTATCGTCTCACGGGGCGAGTGTCGCTGGAGGGCGAGATGTCTGGCACGCTCGATCAGCCCATCGTGCGCGTGGGGCTTACAGGCGAGCAGATTGCGCTGAACGGGGCGTTGTTGGGCGATGTGGTAGGGCGATTGGACTACAGCCCTCACCTCTCTATCCCCGCGCAGGAGCAGAAGGGTCAGGGCATTCTCCAAGCCCAGCTCGCGCTCCGCACGCCCGACGGCGAGGCGCACCTCTCCGAGTTTCGGTATGACCTTGCCGACAGCACGGTTCGGCTGGAGGTGGAAACCGACCCTCTGCCGATTGACTGGCTGCGTCGTGTGGCGCGTGCCTTGCCCGACGCCCTACCGCCTGCCGTTGCCGAGCGCATCGAAACGCTTCAGGGCAGAGTGCATGCGCAGCTGAGAATCGAAGGTGCGCTGAGCGAACCCACTGCGCGGCTGACCCTCAACGCCGAGACGCTGGAATGGCGCGGGCAACCGCTGGGGAGCCTCGCGTTGCAAGCCGAGTGGCAAGGCACGGCTGAAGTCGGCGACCTCTCTGATACCCTGCCCTATGAGCGCGCCGTCCAGTCGCTCCGACGCCTGCGCACTCAACACGCACAACTCCAGCAGCTTCGCTGGCAAGCCGAAGCGGTGCGCCTTGAAGCCCGCGGAGGCTACACCCCAGCGCAGCTCAACGCCGATGTGGAGATCGCCCAGTTTCCCCTCCGCTGGGTGCGGTTGTGGGACCCCAGCCTGCCTGAGTTCGACGGCGACCTCGACCTGAGCCTGATAGCGCAGGGCGACCCCGAATCGCCCCAGCTGCGACTCAGCGCGACGCTCAACAAACTCACCTACGGCGATTACACGATAGACCAGATTCTGTTCAGCCAAATCGATGTGCGGGAGGGAGCCATCCAGACCGACGACGCCCTGATACGCATGGGCGAGTACCAGGCGCGTCTGTCGGGGCGACTGCCGTTCCACTGGTCCCCGCTGAGCATCCCCGATGATGAGCCGATACAGATTCAGGCGCGTCTGCGCGAGCAGCCACTGACCCTGCTGAGCCTGTTCGCCCCCCTCGACAGAGAGCGCACGCAGGGCACCATCGAGGGCTTTCTGGAAGTGGGTGGCACGCTGGCAGAGCCGGCACCGCGCGGACGCCTGACCATCACGAACGGCGCAGTGGCGTTCCGCGACCTGCGCACCGCGCTCCAAGAAATCGGGGTGCAGGTGGAGTTTGATGGGCGCGAAGCACGCATCCTGCAGGCGCAAGCGCGCTCGTCGGAGGGAGGAGCCATCCGCGTAGAGGGCAAGATCGACCTCTCAGGGGAGCAACCGCTGTTGAACCTGCAGGCTCGCGCCGAATCGTTCACCGCGACCGAGCCGAAACTGCCCGTGTTGGAGGGGAGCGCGAAAGCAACTGTGTCGGGCGCAATCCAGATGACGGGCACGCTTGCCGAACCAGAGGTAACGGGCGCGCTGCGCGTGCAGCGTGGGTTCCTGTACCTGCCGCCTGAATTCACCCCGCGCGAAGGCGGCGAGCCATTTCCGATGAACCCGCGCTTCGACATCCGAGTGGACATCGCCGACGACTTCACCTTGCGCAACCCGAACCTCGATACACGCTTGGAGGGCGTGCTGCAGGTGGGCGGCACCCTACAGACGCCCACACTCGCAGGCGAGTTCAACCTGCGCAGCGGCGCACTCAGCCTGCCGACCGCGCGACTGCGCATCGAACCCGACAGCGTCGCACGCCTCATCTATCCCTTCACCGCGCCAACAGGCGAGACCATCGCCCGCGTCGAACTCAATGTCCGCGCCAGCACGAATG
>CALAMM010000149.1 GCA_937925775.1 uncultured Fimbriimonadales bacterium | reverse complement strand
GCGCTCGCAACCGCCCTGATGGCATTCGGATGGCTGCGTCAGCACGAGATCACGCATGCACAGAAAGAGTTCCACCTGGGCATGCTACTGGGCGAGCAAAATGGCTACATCCTAACACCGCCTGAATTCGTGGCGCAACCGTTTATCCGACGCATCGAGTGGTCGCCCGATGGAAACTACGCCCTACTCCTCCAAACCGTTGTCCATCTAAAAGGCAGCGGACAGGACCTTCACGCCGACCTGCGCCATCGCGTGCTTGTATGGAGCCGCACAACGAAGCGTCTCCGCGTTCTCTGGGAATCGGAGCTCACCGAGGCGGAGATTGACCCGCAGCGCGATGTGCAGGTTGCCTTCTTCAAGGGCGCACCTGCCTGCTTGCTCGCCTTGCGTGAAGGCAAATGGAAGAGCAACGAGGACGACGAAGCATATTATCTGTGGAGTGTATACTACGCCCCGTTGAATGGGCGCACTGTGAAGCTGGGCGATTTCGAACACGCTTCTCTACTCGCGCCTCCCGAAGATGAGCAGCGATACCTCATATGGTCTCAGTCGAACCCAGAAACGAATCAGGCGAGCTATCTGTACGCGCCAATCTCTCCGACAGGCAAACTCGAGGCGCCGCGCCCCCTACCCGCTTCCGCACTTAGCCTCTATTACTACGGCGCGGTGTCCGATAGCGACCGGGTGCGGTGGTATGTGGACGGGAAACAGGCGGTCATTTCCGTCTTTCTCCCTGAGGAGCGCAGTGAAGGGCAAAGCGACCTCCCAATCCGATATCGTGTTCGCTACCTGCTGTGGAATCCGCGCACGAACCAGGCGCGCGAGGTGGACACTGCTGAAGTGCGCTCCTATGAGCTTCCGCCGCGCCAAACGGCACTCTATGTGACACATTCGCAGCAGCTGCTTCGACACAAAGAGGCACAAAGCGCGACTCAACTCACATGGCTCGGCGAGGGAGAGACGCTCACGCTGGTCGCTGCCGATTCTTCGCTGGCGAAAGTCTCTCCGCAAGGCGACGCCCTGCTCTATGTGGCGCACGGCGCAGCGTTCTACCGCGCCCTGCATCGCATCGATCGCGACCTCATGCGCCAACTGATTGAGAGCGCACAGCGAGAAAAGTATTACTCGCAGGCAAATCAAATCGCCAGAGCGCTCCTGATGTACCTCCAAGATTACGATGAGCACTTCCCCCCGAACTACGGCGACATGGGCGTAGCGGAGGCGATACTCCCCTACTTGCGCAATAGAGAGGTCTTCGAGGTCGATGGGGTCTTCGCCTTCCGCTACCTGATGGACGGTCAAAATATAGCGAGCTTCGAATCGCCTGTGGATATCGTTGTGGGGTATCTTGAGCTACCTGACGGACGCATCGTCATCTACGGCGATGGGCATGTGAAGTGGGAGCCGAAGCGATGAAGCGAGTAAAGTGGGGTTGTCTCTCGGTTCTGGGCTTGCTGGTGTTGGCAGTGGCGGCGCTGCTGGTGTGGGCATACCGTCCGCCCCGACTCGAAGTGCCTGAACGGCGGTATCCGCCGAACAACGCCTACGAGAAACTGGTGTCGATTGCCCAGCGTCTGTCTGCCGTAGAGCAGTCGACGCCGCGCTTGCAAATGCTAAGCAAGCGCGTTGCTGACTCTCGTGCGCCTGCGCCGATGCCCGCCGCCGACCACGCCGACTACGCTCGCGCCGTCGAACCGCTCCTGCGCGAGTACCGCCGCTACCTCGACGCGCCAAGCAAGGTCGTGATGCGATATGAGCTTTTCAACGACCCGTTCTTCGATGTCGCGCCTCACTTGCGCAACCTTGCGCGCGTAGAGAACTATTTCATTCGCAGCGCGCTTGCCCGCAACCGCCAAGACGAAGCCGTCGAACGAGCGACCATGTTGGTGAAGTACGCGAATCAGGTCTCCCGCGACGGCGCGCTCATCTCGTATCTCGTGGGCAGGGCAATCCGCGCGATCGCCTTAGGCCCCCTGCGCAAGAACATCGAGCAGCTCAACGACCGAGCCGCGCTGGAACGACTGTTGCGCTGGGCGCAGGAAGATGAACGCCATCGCCCCGCGCTCACAGGGATTCTGGAGACCGAGCATCACTACATGCGAGCAATGACACTCCAGATGTATCGCAACCCTCAGCCAATAGATCCAACCCATCCCGGATGGTGGGAACGGATTCCCTTCTTGCCTCAGATTTTCATTAAAACATCGATTCCCGAAATGGAGCGGGTGTGGGAGCAGGTTAAAGCGTATGCTGCAAAGCCTGCTTGGGAGCGTAAAGCGGGCGATTTCCCCAAAGCGCGCCACCCCCTGAATAGTATCCTCTTGCCCGTGCTCCAAGAGCCTATCCACCAAGCGGACGCGGAGGTTGCCATCGCGCGGATGTTAGGCTGCGTCGCGGCGATACGCCTGCACAAGCAACGCACAGGACGCTACCCCGCCTCGCTGGAAGCGTTGAAACTGGGCGACCTGGCGATTGACCCCTTCACAGGCAAGCCGTTCATTTACAAGGTCGATCCGCGCAAGGGGTTTCTGATCTACTCTGTCGGAGTGAATAAGACCGACGACGGCGGGATAGTTGCCGAGCGCGACTGGTCCGGAATGAAAGGCGACCTCGCTCTCCAGCCGACTGGGCAGCAACCGCAGCGCGACTTGTGGCTCAAGTAGGGAGCCGCCTTCAAGCGCCTCGCCCTGCCTGTTCCAGCGCGTGGATTAGCCCCAGAAACCGCGCGAAGTAGTCATGGGCTGGGTCAGGCGACTCCAGCGTGTCCGCGATGACGAGCGGGACACGCAGCATTCGCGCGACGGTGGCGCCGACATCGGACGGCTCGCTTGCCAGCACCATCGCAATGCCAGCGCGCCGCCCTTGCTCAATGGCTTGACGCAGGTATTGCAGGCTGGGCGGACGCTCGTGGTCGGGTTGTAGGCTACCCAGCGAGCGCATGCCGAGCCGACGAGTAAGGGGTAGGTAGGCGTCATGCACGGCAAGATAGGCTTTCCCTTGTAGCGTTGGCTGCGCCTCATGCACGCGCCTCCCAATCTGACGGAACTGGAGCTGGACGCGCACCCACGCCTGACGCTGGGTGGTGCCCACCAGACCGTCTTCGGAGGCCCAACGCAGAATCTGGGCGCAGCTTTGACGGGCGTAATCCACATCGAGCCAGAGGTGCAGGTTGTCTGGTGGCGGGCGCAGGTGGTCTATCAGGGTGCTAACGCGCGTGCGCCCCTGCAGGGCGCGCTGCAGGGCGTTCAGATAGCCTTCCAGCCCGCCCCCCACAGCAATCACGCGCCGCGCACCCAACGCATGGCGAATCATCCGCACATTCAAAGGCGTCTCGTGCGCGTCCGCGCTACGCGGCTGAATCAGCACAACCGACAACTCCAGCGCGCGAACCCAGTCAGCAATCACGCTCAAGGTAGCAGCATACATAACTTAGCAATCTCGTCGGCGGGGACGCCGACGCTACACAGGTGTGGCTTGGACAGCCCTGCCCAAGCAAAACTCGTCGGCAAGCACGCGCCGACGCTACGCTCTGCGTGGCTTGGACATTCTTGTCCAAGCAAAACTCGTCGGCGGGGACGCCGACGCTACGCAGGTGTGGCTTGGACAATCTTGTCCCAGCATCAGTCGTCGGCGGGACGCCGACGCTACGAGTGTGGCTT
>CALAMM010000148.1 GCA_937925775.1 uncultured Fimbriimonadales bacterium | reverse complement strand
ACAGCACTCGCACGCCCATCCACATAGTAGGCGAAGCAGGCTTTTTCCGAAGTCGCCTCCCCGTGAAAGTCCACGAACACAAACGGCGTGTCCAGCTGCTCGACGATTTCGTCGAACTTGCGGAAGGGGCAGTCGGCGTTCTCCATAAACACGCGCCCCGCCAGCGAGATGACCGCAAGCCGCTTGTCCAGCACTTCCAAAATCGTGTAGCCCTTGCCGGGCGCAAGAGGTGAATAGTTCGCAGGGCGCACGATGCGCGGGTCAGAATCGAGCGTGGGGTAAATCTCCTTCTTATCCCAGATATGATTGCCCGTGGTGAATCCCGCAATGCCCATCTGCGTCAAATCGTTCAAGATTTCGGGCGTGATGCCTTTACCGCCCGCGGCGTTCTCGCCGTTTGCCAGGATGATATCAGGCGCGTAGCGCTCGCGCCACTCTGGTAGCACCTTGGCGACGGCGTTGCGCCCTGTGCGCCCCACGATGTCCGCAAAAAACAGGATCCGCACGGTGGAAAGTGTACCTTGTGGGCTACTCTATCAGCCGCTTCAATATAAAGTGCCCTTCTTCAGCGAGGTGGCGTGCGCTGTCGGGGGTGCGCGCCTCGGCGTAGATGCGCACCACAGGCTCCGTGCCCGATGCCCGCATCAGCACCCAGCTCCCGTCTTCCAGAATATGCTTGATTCCGTCCAGCGTGTCGCGCCGAAGGACGGGGATGTTCAGCACTTGCGCCAACTCCAGTTCCTTGAGCCGCTCGCGGAGGACGGGCATCTGCTCACGCTCGAAATGGGCGTCAATACGATGGTAGTGGTATGGCCCCGTAATCGCGAACACCTCCTCTACCAGTTCCGAGAGCGTCTTGCCGGAGATGGCCATCGCCTCCAGCAAGAGCATACCCATCATCACGCCGTCGCGCTCTACCATGTACTCGGTGATTCCAATCCCACCGCTCTCCTCGCCTCCCATCAGAACTCCGCCTGCGAGCATCTTCTCCACAATAAACTTGAAGCCGATGGGAGTCACACTCAGCGGTAGATTATAGTGTTCGCAAAGTTTATCGATCATCTGGCTCACGGAGAAGGTTTTGACCACGCCGCCTGCCATGCCCCGTCGCTCGACGAGGTGGCGCAGCGCGATGGCAAAGATGCGGTGGCTGTCGACGAAGTTGCCGTGCTCGTCCACGGCGCCGACGCGGTCGCCGTCGCCATCGATGGCGATACCGATATGCGCTTTGAGATGCTTCACCGCATGCAGCAGCGGCTGCAGGTTCTGCGGGATCGGCTCTGGGTTCACACCGCCAAAGTAGGGGTTGCGCTCCTCGCGCAGGGCGTGCACTTCCATCCCCAGTCGCGCAATCAACGCCTTCAGGTAGCCCGCGCCTGAACCGTGCATCGCGTCCGTAACGATGCGATAGGGGGCTTCATAAAGTTCGTCCACGCGAATAAACTGATGCACATGCTCCAGATAGTCCGGTACGGGGTCGAGGGAACGCGGTTCGGCATGGTTGCTGACGGGTTGGGTATAGCGTTCGTAGTCGCTGATTAGCGCGGCGAGCTGGCGTTCGATGCTCTGGGTGATGTCGGTCAGCGCCGCGCCGCCGTAATGAGGCTTGAATTTAATCCCGTGAAAGATTGGAGGGTTGTGGCTGGCAGTGAACATCACTGCCCCCTGCAGCGCATGCTTGATAACCGCGTGCGCCGCTGCGGGAGACGACACAGGACGGGGTACGAGAAACACGGGGAAGCCATAGCTCAGCAAGACTTGCGCCGCCGCCTGCGCAAACACCTCCGACAACGCGCGACAGTCGTAGGCAACCAGCACCCCTTCGCCCGGCGGTTGCGCCTCCTTTAGATGGCGGGCTATCGCATGAACAACCAATCGAACATTGGCAACAGTGAAGTCATCAGCAATCACGCCACGCCAGCCTTCTGTGCCGAACTTGATCTCTGGAACACTCATAGCCAGAATCTTACCCAAAACGGTGAAAGCAGAGAGCCGAAACGGAACGCGCACGGAGCAGGCGACGACATTCCTATCCTCGCATCCCTGTCATCGCACCTCTGTTGGAACAAGGTAGCCCCAACCATCGTCGCGTCGGCCTACCGACAGACAAAGTAAGTTCGGTATCATAAATATCGCAGAGGTGCTGTAGATGCGAGACACTCCCGCACGAACAGACTACGATAGCCCGTGGAAGGAGTTCCTTACCGTCTTCTTCCGCGAGTTCATCGAGTTGGTTCTGCCCGAGCTGCACGAAATGGTCGATTGGTCGCAATCGCCTGAGTTCTTGGACAACGAGTTGCGCCGCATCACCCCGCGTAGCGAAACAGGACGGCTCTATACCGATCGGTTAGTGAAAGTGCGACTCAAAAGTGGCGATTCGCAAGTGATATTGGTGCATCTGGAGGCGCAATCGCAGCTTGTGAGCGATATGGGGCAGCGTGTGTTCACTTACCACGCACGGCTGTGGATTGAGATGCGCCTGCCAATAGTGAACATTGTCATCTACGCCGACAAAAATCCCAACTGGGCACCTGACCGCTATATTCACGAGTTGCCCGGCACCCGACTGGAATTCCAGTTCCACACAGTAAAACTGTTGCAGTTAGACGAGGGGCGTTTGTTGGAGGCGGCTCGGCATCGCAACCCCGCGGCGCTAATGTTGTTAGCCTTCCGCAAAGCGATAGAGACAGAGGATAACCTGGAGTTGCGGTTGGAGGTACGCAAGCAGCTCACGCGCTTAATGATGGAGTTGGGGTATCATGAAGAAGACCAGGCGCACATGCTGCGGTTGATGGAGTGGGTGCTTATGTTGCCAGAAGTGCTGGAACAGCAGGTGGAGGCGTTGATAGAGGAGTACAAGCGCGAGCGGGGGACGACTTTTGTGTCGCGCTTGGAGCGTCGCGCAATTGAGCAGGGCTTGCAACAGGGCTTGCAACAGGGCTTACAGCAGGGCTTGCAGCAGGGCTTGCAGCAGGGCTTGCAGCAGGGCTTGCAACAGGGCTTGCAAC
>CALAMM010000147.1 GCA_937925775.1 uncultured Fimbriimonadales bacterium | reverse complement strand
GCAGCGCAAGCCATTACCGCAGAAGTCCTCTGTGCCGTCAGGATTGAACATGCGCATGCGTACAGGGGCGTGCGCGCCGCGCTCTATCACCAGCAAGCCGTCCGCGCCGATGCCGAACGGGCGATGGCAGAGCCGCTGCGCCAGCGCACTCCCATCGAGTCCCTGCGCCGCGTGGGCTTCAATCAGCACAAAATCGTTGCCGACGCCCTCCATCTTGTGGAAGGGCAACCGATGCGCACTCACTTCTTCCGAAGCAACGCTTTTACTTCGTCCTCGAGGGTATCGTAGGTGGTCTTGCCTGACCACGCCTTCACACGCTTGCCTCGCTTATCGTACAAGTAGAATCGAGGCACTTCACCGCTCCACGCCTTGTCGAACTGGTCGGCAAACTCGTCGTAATCTTGCGCCATAACCACAACGGGGTAGCGCACATTGTGTCGACGAAGCACAGGGGGCACGGTCTGGTCGGCAGTTTCCACATCATCGAGCGAGACGCCTATCATCTCTACCCCCTGTTTTCGGTAGTTGCGATAAAACCGCGCCAAGTCGGGCAGCTCCTCCATGCAGGGGGCGCACCATGTCGCCCAGAGGTTGACGATTACTACCTTGCCCTTGTTGCGATGGATGCGCTGCTTCAGGTCGCGGGCGTTCGTGCGAGGTAGCGCGGGGTCAGCAATCACACTCATCCCGAGCGTTGCTAATGCGAAGCACAGCCAGAACTTGCGCATAGTGGGGATATTGTACCCGAAGGCGATTTTTTGACCCTGACATTGTGAGGCATTAGGAGGACAATGCCACAGCCCCTCTCCCGCGAGGCGGGAGAGGGGGAAGGAGGGTGAGGGCTAAGAAGTTCACTGCAGCGCCGCCGTGGTCAGGTCGCTCTCGCCTGCAGGAGGTAGGTCTTCGCCTTTGACGAACACGATTTCGTTGTTCTCGTTCAGGCGAGCGATAATCGTGTCGCCTTCCTCGAAACGCCCGAGCAGCAGCTGCTCTGAGAGCGGATCCTCAATCATCTGCTGCACGACACGGCGGAGCGGGCGCGCGCCGTAGTTCGGGTCGTAGCCTTTCTGCGCCAGCAGCTCTTTCACCGCAGGCTCCAGCACGAGCTGCATGCGGTGCGCCGCGAGCTGTTCCTGCACCCGCCCGACCATAAGGTCGACTATTTGCAGAATCTCGTTGCGCGTGAGCGGGTGGAACACAATCACCTCGTCCACACGGTTGAGGAACTCTGGGCGGAAGAGCTTTTTCATCTCTTCCAGCACGCGATTGCGCATCGCTTCGTAGGCGCGCGGGTCTTCAGGGTCGGTCTGCTTATCGCGGCGCAGTCCGATGCCCGCCTCTTCCACGACGGAGCGCACGCCCACATTGCTGGTCATGATGATAATCGTGTTGCGGAAGTCGACCACATGCCCTTGCGAGTCGGTGAGGCGTCCGTCTTCCATCACCTGCAGGAGCAGGTTGAACACATCGGGGTGCGCCTTCTCGATCTCGTCGAGCAGCACCACGCTGTAGGGTTGGCGTCGCACAGCTTCGGTCAGCACGCCGCCTTCCTCATAGCCGACATAGCCTGGTGGCGCGCCGATTAAGCGCGACACATTGAACCGCTCCATGTATTCGCTCATGTCGATGCGAATCAGGTTGTTTTCGTTGTCGAACAGGTAGCCTGCCAGTGCGCGTGCGAGCTCCGTCTTGCCGACGCCTGTGGGTCCGAGGAAGATGAAGGTGCCCATCGGTCGCTTGGGGTCTTTGAGGCCGGAGCGTGCGCGGCGCAGGGCGCGCGCGACTGCCGAGACCGCCTCGTGCTGTCCGATTACGCGCCGATGGAGTTCTTCTTCGATGTGGAGCAGTTTCTGGGTCTCGCTCTCCACCAGGCGGGCGACGGGGATTCCCGTCCAGCTTTGCACGATATGCGCGACATCTTGCTCGGTAACGAGCGTGGTCATCTCCTGGCGCGCGGCTTCCCATTCATCTTCCATCGCCTCGATGCGCTCTTTGAGGGCAACCTTGCGGTTTTCCAGCTCTTCCAGTCGTTCGAAGTCGTTCTGCTGGCGGGCGCTGGCGATTTCTTTTTCAATCATCTCCAGCTCGCCCTTCGCCTTGCGCAGTTCGAGGGGTGGGAGCGTCTGCTGTAGTTTCACGCGCGAAGCCGCTTCATCGATGAGGTCTATCGCCTTGTCGGGCAGGTAGCGGTCGGTGATGTAGCGGCTGGAGAGCTTGACTGCCGCTTCGACCGCGCTGTCGGTGATGATCACGCGGTGGTGCGTCTCGTAGCGGGCGCGTAGCCCTTTGAGAATTTGCACTGCCTCTTCGGGCGAGGGTTCGCGCACCTGCACGGGCTGGAATCGGCGTTCCAACGCGGCGTCGCGCTCGATGTATTTGCGGTACTCGTCTTGGGTGGTTGCGCCGACGCACTGCAGTTCGCCGCGGGCGAGGGCGGGTTTCATGATGTTCGAGGCGTCGATGGCGCCCTCCGCTGCACCTGCGCCGATGAGCGTGTGCAGCTCATCGATGAACAGGATCACATCGCCTTGCGCCTTGCGCACCTCGTCCAGCACGCGCTTCATGCGCTCTTCGAACTCGCCGCGATACTTCGTGCCCGCGACCAAGCCGGCCAGGTCAAGCGAGATGAGCCGCTTGTTGCGCAGCTGTTCAGGCACATCGCCGCTGACGATGCGCTGTGCCAAGCCTTCCACGATGGCGGTCTTGCCCACGCCAGGCGGCCCGACCAGCACGGGGTTGTTCTTGGTGCGCCGCGCGAGGATTTGCATCACGCGCTCCACCTCGTTGTGGCGTCCAATCACAGGGTCGAGTTTGCCCTGACGCGCCATCTCGGTCAGGTCGCGCCCGAACTCGTCGAGCGTCGGGGTGCGCGAGCGCTGCGGGCGCGAGGAAGCTGTGGGTTGCGTCTCATGTTCTTGCAGGTTCATCACCTCGCGGCGGGCGCGGTCTAAGTCGACGCCGAGCTTGTGCAGCACGCGCGCTGCCAGACCCTCGCCCTCGCGAATCAAGCCGAGTAATAGATGCTCTGTGCCAATGTAGTTGTTGTTCAGTTGTCGCGCCTCGTCGTAAGCAAGGTCGATAACACGCTTCGCTCTCGAGGTGAGCTGCATCTCCGCGCCGTAGCGCGCCTCGCTGCGGGTGGCGTAGCGTTCGATCTCGCTGCGAATCCGCTGCGGACTCACCCCCAGGCGGTCTAAAATCCGCGCCGCAACACTGTCCGACTCACGCACCAGCCCCAACAGCAGATGCTCGGTGCTGACCTGCGTCTCACCCAGCCGCTGCGCCTCTTCCTGCGCATAGAAAATCACTTTCCGAGCGCGTTCCGTAAAGCGTTGCCACATCATGCTCGACCCTCCAGCCCGGCATGGTTGCCGACAAAGATTTGGACAACATCGTACCTATAGAATGTTTCCATACTACCTCCAATGTTTCACAGGGAGCGGCTCGCGACCGAATTCTCGGCGACAGAGCAGGCACTCTCCCCACCTATCTTGTAGCACAATTGGGGGTTCCAGATTCAAGGGGGTAGGGGAGTGTTGGAGAAAGGAGGTGCGGCGGAGGCAGACACGCAGCTCTGCGCAGCACCTGCTGCGCCGAGAGAGCGCGCTACGACCTCCGCACGAACACCCACCACTCGAACATCAGCAGGGCGAGCAGTGCAAGCGCGATGGGTTTCCACAGGTCGCGCAGGGTGGTGAGTGTGTTTTGCGCGGCCACCGTCTTGCCGCCGAGTTCGATGCGCGTGCGCGGGCGGATGTCCGATTCGTCGCTGTGCATCAGGTTCGCCGCGAGGCGCAGCTGGGTCTTCTTGCCCTGTACTGTATGTAATCCGACGCGTTCCAAGCCCGGAATCACTACCGCGCCGTCGTTCACAGGGAAGGCGCGCGTGCGCCCGTCGGGGTCG
>CALAMM010000146.1 GCA_937925775.1 uncultured Fimbriimonadales bacterium | reverse complement strand
CACAGCGTCGTGGTACTCCGCCTCGCTGAAGTAGTCGGGCTGACCCTTAATCGGCGATACTTCCACGCGCTTGGGAGTCGGGAAGTCCGCCTCCACCTGGTAGCCGAGATTGTTGTCGTAGTCGTAAATCACCAGTACGGCACGGTCGGGATACAGCACTACGCCCGGCTCGCGGCTGGGCGGATTCTGCAAATACGCCGACAGCACATTGTAGCGCACCTTGTGCAAGAAACTGAGGCGGGGATGCTCCCAGAGCATACGCGCGTAGTCGCGCATCTGGCGTTCGGGGATTACATAAAACACGCCCGAACGGATGTTCATCCCTTTCACGGGAACCGCCTCACGCAAGGAACGGATAATCGGCAGCCCTAAAGGGTTATCTGCCTGCAACGGTACCAAAGCGCTAATGAGTTTTTCCATACTATCCTCCTATCCACGCAGAGTCAGCGTCGATCTGCGTTGGGGCGTGTACGCCCATAGGTTAAGTATACCACGTTCTGAGGAAAGCGAATGGGGGTTCCATACATCGAGGTCGGAAGCAGGCGTCTTGCCCGCTCGTGAACGTTTTGCGCATCGCGCCCGCCTCTAAAGATTTTTACCCGCTGCCAATAATACGGGGTGATGTGGACGCCTGTAATCGTGCCAGAGCAAGTGGCGACGATGGGAGATCGCCCAACGCTTCTTGGCAACGGCGTTGAGACGAGCGATACGGGGGTATTCGAGCAAGTGCTGCGCGACCTGCTCGACACGAAGACGGATACGGGCGAAGTAGGGGCTGGAGTTGGTCTGTATCCCCAGCTCTTTGCCTACTCCATAGGGGAGCAGTCTATCGACTCTCGCCCTTTGATTTCCGCACCAGTGGCGTGGGAGAACGGGGATCAACCCCCCTCTTTCTGCGCGATAGGAGCGGGCATGGAGATGGAGGCGGTTGATCCAGAGCCTCCCTCCCTCATCGCAGCCACCGCAAACGGGGAGGGGGAGGCACCTGCGCCTGATTTTCCAACCCTCCTGATGGGACAAGGCAATCACGCTCCATCACAAGTAGCTCAGGCGGTGGAGAGTGGGATTACAATCCCTTCCGGCGATTTTCGGGCGGGATGGGAGGGGGCAAGGGAGTCTCGGCTTCTGGATAGTGATTTCTTCAACGAGCATGGCATGGCGGTGGAGCCGAGGCAACCTCCAAGCCCAAGCCGTGCTGAGGCGCAAGGGGACGCTCTCCCTGTGTTTACCGCCCGTCATGGGGAGATGCCCCTTGCGCCTGAAACGCGCCGCGCGGAGCTCTTCTCAACCCGATTCGTAGACAGCGTTCGCGCCGAGCCGAAGCCGCATGCCCGCTTCGAGCAAGCTGTGCCAGACCAAAATCCTGCCCCTGTCCACCTCGCCACCGTGTTTACGCATCATGTCGGGGCTACAAAAGTAGCGGAGACACTGCAGACGGCAACGGCGACGCCGCTTGCCGAACCCAACTGGCGCGTTGTCGAGCAACTCGCGCACCACATCGAGCGCATGGTCTACGAACGCGAACGCGGCAGCCTCACTCTCCGACTCGACCCACCAGAACTGGGCGTGATTGAACTGCGCGTGCAGACCTCAGGCAACGAGGTACAGGCGTGGGTCAACGCCGAGCGCGACCTGACCCGCCAAATGCTGCAGCAGACCCAGCAGCAACTCCGCGAGCAGCTCGAAGCCCGTGGACTGCAACTGACCCATTTCGACATCGGGGGGCAAACAAACCCCCATTACGCGCAGGCGCGCTCATATCGCACGCCTGCAACGCAATCCGCATCCATCCCACACCCCTCAACGGCTACGGACAGCCTCTTGCACGATGGACGATGGAGCGTCTGGGTGTGAAGCAACTCAGCAAATGGAGGTTGTTCGAATGACGATTGGCGCGATACACTCCGGTGCAACTGCCGCGAGCTTTGGCGGCGCACTTGCTCCGTTGGATACCTATCAGTTCCTACGGCTGCTCATCGTGGAACTTACCTCGCAGAACCCGATGGACCCTGTAAAAGACCGCGACTTTCTGGCGCAGATGGCGCAGCTTAACACGGCGCACCAGATGGAGCGTCTCGGCGGGATGCTCACCGCCTTCCAAGCAGTTAGTCTTCTCGGACGCGAGGTGGAAGCGGTTCTCCCGACAGGCACACGCCTGACAGGCAAAGTGGAATCGGTGCAGATGAGCGCAGGACGAGTGTTTCTGACAATTCAAGGCGAAGCGGTTCCGATGGAGTCGCTACGCGCAATTCGTTGAGGAGGTGGAATCCTATGTGGCAAGCGATGCTTTCCGGGGTCGCCAGCTTGAAGGCGCACCAGACGAAGATGAATGTAATAGGTAATAACATTGCGAACATCAACACGACGGGCTACAAAGGCAGTCGCGTGCATTTTCAGGACTTGATGGCGCAGACCTTCCGCGCAGCGAGCCGTCCGAGCAACGTGCTGGGCGGGGTGAACCCGATTCAGGTTGGGCTGGGTGTCAAGGTCGGCGCGATCGATGTGCATACGCTGCAGGGTGCGCTGGAGATGACGGGGCGCACCACCGACCTCGCCATTCAGGGCAACGGCTACTTCATGCTCACCAACGGGCGCGATGTGCATTTCACGCGCGATGGCGCGTTCGGACTGGATTCCTCAGGCTTTCTGGTGCATCGCGGCACGGGCTGGAAAGTGCTGGGCTGGATGGCGGACGCGGGCGGACGCATCGACACTAATCAGCCAATCAATGCGAACTCCGTGCTGCAGTTTCCTGTCGGCTCGCAGGCAGCCGTGCGTCAGACCACAACCGTCGAATACACGGGCAACCTGAACGCAAACGCCGATCCGAGCGCCACCTACTCCGCAACTGTCACTGTGTACGACGCGCTCGGCGGGGCACATCAGATTACCCTCACCTTCACCAACCGCCAGACCCCGCCCGCGGGCACGCCACCCCCAGGCGCAGTGAGCTCTTGGGAATGGAGCGCGACGGAAGGCGGCACCCCCGTCGGCGATTTCACCACAGGGAGCAACACCCGCCTCTACTTCGATAATCAGGGGCGACTCATCGGCTCCACCACGCAGCAAATCACCATCACGCCCACCAACGGCGCACAGCCGTTCACGGTGGAGCTGAACCTCAGCCAGATTACCTCACTGGCAGCCGAGTCGGTGGTGCAGCCAATCTACCAAGACGGCTTTCCGCCCGGCACGCTCCAAGAGTTCACCATCGGCATCGACGGCACGATTCAGGGGGTGTTTTCTAATGGGCTGTCGCGTCCGATGGGGCGAATCGCGCTGAGCCTGTTCGCCAACCCTGCGGGGCTGTTTCGCCTGGGCAACAACATGTGGCGCGTCACAGACAACTCTGGACTGCCCCAAGTCGGCGCACCCACCATGGGCGGACTGGGTGAAATCAACGCGGGCTACCTGGAGCAGTCGAATGTGGACTTAGGGAGCGAGTTCGCCGATATGATTGTCACCCAGCGCGGCTTTCAGGCGAACACGCGCATCGTGTCCGTAGTGGACGAGCTGCTGGCGGAAGTGGTGAATATGAAGCGATAGTAGGGGGCAATCTGTAAAAGCGGGCTGATTTGCCCTCACCCCCCTCCCCTGCGTGGGAGAGGGGGGTTGCGTCTCGCTGACGAATCCCCCCTTCAAAGTGTCGGTGTTCCCGCCGAGAACGGCACCATTACTTGCGCACTGCCAAGAGTCGCGCCGTATGTCGCCCGTTGGCACGCCACGCCTCGGAGTAGTGAACGAGGCAAACCCCTTCAGGGAGCAGCGAGGGGAGCTCGTTCGGATGCGCCACGCGCAAATCGGAGGCGGGCCTGCCATAACAGGCGCGGTGTTGCGTTGTGAACGCCTCCACCAACAAGGTGCCACCCGGCTTGAGCCACGCGCATGCCCGCTGAATCAACGCGCGGGAGTAGAAGTAAAATAACATAATCAGGTCAAACTGTCTGTCGGGCTGCCATGCGGACTTTTCGAGGTCTACGCAGAGCCACTCGATGGGTGGGCTATCGGGCGCATAGCGGCGGTGGAGCTCGCGCCCGCGCTCTAAGGCTTCGGGTAGGCGGTCAACCGCCACGACATGCCAGCCTAAATCTGCCAGGAAGACCGCTTCGCGCCCGCTGCCGCAGCCGAGGTCTAACGCCCAGCCACCCTGCTCTGGTTTGATGGCTGTTGCGGGCAGTGCGAGGGCTTCCACCAGCCACTCGTTCGGCTCCCAGAGCCGATAGCGCGACGGCGCCGCATCGTCACAGCCCACCTGCACTGTTGTCGGGGGCACGAGCCGCGCCCGCCTACCCCGCGCGTGCAGCCAGCCCAGCGCGTAATAGGCTTCCAGCGAATCGCACACGAGCAGGAGCTCCTTGTGCGGCGGCGGCAGCTCGTGGGTGCGCCTTTCCAGTTCACCGAGCGGAATCTGCACCGCCCCTTCCCATGCGCGGCTCACACTCAGGTACGCCGTTTGTCGTAGCGCCACGCGCATAAGCATACCCCCGTCGGCAGGTATACTTGCTGGCATGCGGGTCGCTCACCTCAGCGATGTGCATTTGGGCTATCGCGCCTACAGTCGCACGAACGAACACGGGATTAACCAGCGCGAGGCGGATGTGATGCGTGCGTTCCGTGCTGCCTTGCGGGCGGTTCTGCAAGCCGCGCCCGACTTAGTGCTCCTCACGGGCGACCTGTTCCACTCCGTGCGCCCGTCCAACCATAGCTTGATTACGGCATATAGATACCTGCTCGATTTACAAACTCAGCGCAGGGGCGCACCGCTGGTGATTATCGCGGGGAATCACGAGACGCCGCGCACGGTGGAAAGCGGCTGTATCCTCGCGCTGTTGACGCACCTTCCCGGAGTGCAAG
Organism: uncultured Fimbriimonadales bacterium; assembly: GCA_937925775.1. Taxonomy (GTDB): domain Bacteria; phylum Armatimonadota; class Fimbriimonadia; order Fimbriimonadales; family GBS-DC; genus GBS-DC. The sequence goes on along the minus strand of CALAMM010000146.1, from coordinate 9,840 downwards.
TGGTGTATGACCAGATTACCCAAATAGAGTTGCCTGCGCTGGACGCCAGCCTCCTCTGCATCCCGGCGCGCGGCGTGGGCGAGCTCGAACAACGCATCATAGAGCCGAACCCCCGTTTCCGCTGGAACCTGCTGCTGTTGCACGGCTTGCTGGAAGGCGTGACGCCCTTTGCTTTGGAACGCCCTATCGACAGGCAGAAAATCGTGCGCGAGGAGTGGGACTACATCGCGCTGGGCGACTGGCATCTTTACACTCAGGTCGCGCCGAACGCCCTCTACCCTGGCGCGACGGAGTTCACCAGCACGAACATCTGGGAGGAGGCGGGCAAGCCGAAGGGGTGGATTCTCTATGAGACCGAGTCGCGCACCCACGAGTTCCACCAAGTGCCCACACGCCCCGTGTATGACCTTATGCCCATCGACGCGGGAGAACTCACCGCTGCGGAGTTGAACGACGCCATCGAGTCGCGTGCGAACGCCCTCGAGGGATTTGAAGGCGCGATTGTGCGCCAGCGCATCTACAACTTGCTACCCGAGATGCGGGGTCAGATTGATGGCGAGCTGATTCGCGAGCTCAAAACCCGAGCGCTGCATTATCACTTAGACCTGCGCCCGCCCCAACTCGGTTTTCGCGCTGGGCGCGGGACGCCGCCTCCCGACGATGCGGAGTCGGAGGCGCGACTAACGCTGGTGGATGAGTGGCGGCTGTTCGCACGCAATTACCCCCTCCCTGCCGACCTCGACCGCGAGCAGTTTATTGAACTGGGTGCGCGCTACCTTGAAACTCGTAGTGGGGAGGTCCCGAACGGGGCTTGAACTCAAGCGGACATGCGTCGCCCCACCAACGCGCCTGTGCGCGTGTCCAGCTGGACTTGCCAGCCTGGCTCGATGAGCAGTGTCGAGTCGGGTTGCACGATGAGGGCGGGGGCGGGGATGGGCGCGTTGGGCGATAGCGCCTCGCGGGGGATTACGGGCACGGGCACGGCTTTATCGCTGAGCCAGAGGAGGGCGGTCGTGGGGAGGTCTGACAGGTAGTCGGCGTGCGGCTCCCAGGATGCGCCTGCAGGCTTGGGGTTCAGCGCCACCGCCCGCAAGCGCAAGGTCGTCAGTTCTATCGGGCGGTTGGGCAGGGTGAACCCGTAGCGCGTCTGGTGGAGCTGCTCAAACGCCTGCCGCGCTCCCACCGGATGCTCTGGATCGAAGGGAACGGTCAACTCGTAGGATTGTCCCTCGTAGCGCAGGTCAGCGAAGAGTTGCAGTTCGTAGCTGCCGATGGGTGCGCCCATCTGACGCATCGCCGCCTCGCACTCGGCACGCAGCTCCATTAAGACCGTCTCTATGGGTTGGGCAGGCATATCGGGCAGGGGGGTCAGCAGCGTGCGCCGCGCCTCATGCACGCCGTCCATCCACAGCAGCCCGTATGCCGACAGCACGCCCGGATAGGGAGGCGCAATCCACTGGTGGATGCCGAGCAGACGCGCAAGGGCGCATAGGTGCAGCCCTCCTGCACCGCCGAAGGCGATGAGCGTACAGCTTTCGGGGTTGATTCCGCGCCCTGCCGAGACGCGGCGCAAGGCGCGCGCCATCTTCGCCCGTGCCTGTTCCAGAACCGCCGCCGCTGCCTCCTGACGCGTTAAGCCCAGCGCGTCTGCCAACGGTTCAATTGCCTTCGCTGCCAAGTCGGGGTCAATCGCGACATTGCCGAAGCCGAAAGTCTGCGGGAGCAGATGCCCCAGCACGAGGTGGGCATCGGTGAGGGTCGGCTGCGTGCCTTTGCCGTAGGCGGCGGGGCCTGGCTCTGCCCCAGCGCTTTCGGGACCCACGCGCAAGCCGCCCGCAGCGTCCAGTCGCGCGAGGGAGCCGCCCCCCGCGCCTATCGTATGCACATCCAGTCGGGGCAAGCGCAACGGCATGCCCTCGATCTCGCCAAGGTGCGTGCGCAGCGGCTCGCGGTCAATCAGCGCGATGTCGGTCGAAGTGCCCCCGATGTCCAGCGTGAGCAGGCGCGGTGCGCCCACGCCACGCCCAACCGCCCACGCGCCCATAACACCCGCTGCCGGACCCGAAAGAATCGTGCTAACGGGGTGGGCGCACGCCCGCTCCCCATCCATCAACCCCCCCGCCGAGTGGCTCAGCAGCACGCGCCGCGCACCGACGCCACGCGCCGCCCGCTGCAGCGACTCCAAGTAGCGCGTCATCGGTGGGGTCAGATAGGCGTTCAGAAAGGTGGTGCTGGCGCGTTCGTACTCGCGGAACTCAGGCGCGACCTCGCTGGAGAGCGACACCGCGAAGTGCGGCGCAAGCAGGCGTTTCAGCGCTCGCTCATGGACGGGATTCGCATAAGCAAACAGCAAGCACACCGCCACCGCTTCCACGCCCTCCCGTTTCCAGCGACGCACAAGCCGATTCACCCCGCTTGCATCGAGGGGGCGCAACACCGTACCGTCGTAAGCGAGGCGTTCGGGAACCTCGGCGCAGAGCGCACGCTCCGCCAAGCACGGACGCGGCGCTGGGTTGAGCGAGTAAAGCGCGGTGCGATCCTGCCGCGCCAGAAAGAGCAGGTCGCGGAACCCCTCGGTGGTCAGAAAAGCCGTGCGTGCCCCCTTGCGCTCCAGAACGCGGTTGGTGCCGACCGTCGTGCCATGAAGCAAAGTGAAGCCCTGCGGTGGGGCGTCAAGCAGCAACCGTTGGATCCCCTCCAGCACCGCCCGCTCGGGCGCGTCAGGCGTGGAGGGCAACTTGAGCAAACGCAGTCGCCCCTCACGCCACAACACGAAGTCCGTGAAAGTGCCACCCGTGTCGACGCCAAGAACGATGGGGTTCACTGGGCGTACCCCTTGACTCATCGCTCCCAATACACGGGGTTTGTGAACGCCATCGGCGCATCGGGCAGCAGCGCCGTGAACTTATCGCCCACAATGCGCACAATCAGCCACCCCCGATGCCCCTGCACGGGCACACTCAGCGTCGCTTTGTAGTCCAGCGGCTTGCCGTCAGGCTGGTTTAGCGGCTGCTCCAGCACGACTTGCCCGTTCACAATCACTTGTAGCGACTTTACACGCACCCACGACGCCGCCCGCGCCTCGATGTTGAGCAGAACCGCATCGCCCTGCAGCTTCAATGTCTCACCGATGCGCACGGTTCGGCGCGGGTTGCGTGCATCCGCAGCGGTTAGGGTCAGCACGGGACCACTGCACACCACGACATCGCCCTTGCGCAGCTGCGCTACTAAGTTGCTTGGCGTCACGCGCGACGGGTCGCGGTGCCCAAAATAGACATAGGTGCGCGGTAAGCCCGGCTGCAGGCGGAAGCTGTGGTGGCTGTCTGTCGTGCCGAGACCCAGCACGCGCTTGCCCCGATTCAGAAAATAGAACCAGTCCTGCATCACCATCTCGGCAGCGGCGACGCCCATCCCGTTCATCACCTCAATCGCGTCGAAGTCCTCACTCAGCTCCTCGGGACGCTTAATCTCACCGGTTTTGGGGTTCAATCCGATGTGCAGGAAGTAGCCCATCATTGGCGCACGAGGGTGGTTCACCATCACGATGGTGTCGCCGTCGGAGTTCTGGCGGGCGGCGGCGAAAATCTCGCCCGCCTTCTTATCATACCACTCGATGGCGCCGTTGTTCCAAGCGTTCGGGTCGTACCGCTGCGGAAAGGCATTGAAGTGCCCCAACGAGTTCATGGGGGTTATCTCGTTGCCCACGATGGTCGCAATGCGGTTGCGCAGCCCCATCGCCTGAACCGTTGGTGCAAGGTCGGTGTGGTAGTCGTGGTCGGTCGTGACCATAATATGCACATCCATCGCCACATAGGAGGCGATTTTATCCTCGAAGAAGTCGAACGAGTCGGGCGAGGTTAGCGTGTGGAGGTGGTAGTCGCCCGACAGGTAGCCGTTCAGCGGGGCGGTGTGGGCAAGCTGCGCGGTGAACTCGGCGGTTTCGCCCGATTTCAGGTCGAACTCGCGCTGAGCGATTTCGTATTCGAAGCCGCGTAGCAGGGTGATTCGGTAGCGTCCGGGCTCGACGGGCAGTTGCTCGTCGCCCGTCAGGCTGAAATGCACGCGGTTCCAGCGCCCGAAGTTGCCCTCCTCGCCGTAGAGCAGGCGTTCAGCATTCACGCGGGGGGCATCCAGTCGCTCGAACACAACGGTAACGGGCATGGGGCGATGGCGGCTGTCGGTGGCGCGCAGGCGCAGTTGGGCAGGCGCAGGTAAACTCACGGCGGGCATCACGCTGACAGGTGTGCTGAAACGGAACTCTTGGGGGGTGTGAGCATCGGCGAACGCCATCGCGCGATAATCGCCCTGCGGCAACTGCGCTTCGAACCGTCCCGCCGAATCGGTGCGCACCACTGTGATGAACCGCTCGCGCTCGCCGTCCTGTTGGAAAATGTAGATGCGTGCGTTCTCTATCGGCGCGCCGCTGCTGCTGCGCACGACGCCCGCAGTGCGTAGCGTCGCTGGATTGATTCCCAGCAGGCGATGGCGTTCGGCGCGGACGGTCTCCGTCTCGCCCTGACCGACCGTAATCGCCCAACGCACGCTCGCCGTGCCGTTCGGCTCTACACGCGCGTTGCTCAGCAAGTAGAGGAGGTAGATGTCTTGCACTTTCTGCACTGTGGGGAACCGCTCATCGAGAGGGTACACCCCATAACTGAGGTGATGGTTCACGGCGGCGGCGAAGGGGATTTCGCCGCGCAGGGTGTTCACCATCGCCAGCACGCCTGCTCCCGCCGCCACGCTTGGCGCCGCCTTCGCGTGCCCAAACGGCGGCAGATACATCGCCATCCCGTCGTCCTGAATCCACCCCAGTATAAGCGTATAGGTCTGGGAGCGGTCTGTGGGGTTCTGAAGGACGGCTTCCATCTGCAGGGTAGGACGGTCGGGTTCCAGAGTGTAGGTGACGACCACCCGCACGCCCAAGGGCTGGCTGGGGATGCGCGTCGTCTGGTCAATCAGGGGGAGCCGCTCATCCACCATCTGCACGCGCAAGATGGCAGGCTTACCCGCGCCCCCAGCCGAGACCACTTCCATCGACTCAGGACGCAGGGTACGCGCCATGAAGATGCCCCGTGAGTCTGCAATTCCGAAAAATAGTTCGCCCAGAAAGTCGCTTTGACGCCCGTCCTCGTGGCGCACGGCGTCCAACAGCCTCCCGCCGAACCGTCCGTAGCCGTGTGTCGGACGCATGCCCGCCACCACAAAAGTCGCCTGATGATTGCGCAGCACATAGTCGCCAGGCCGTCCGTCGGCTTTGGGACCAGTGGGCAGATCGCTCGGTGTCGCGATTACGACTTCCGCAACGCCCTGTGGGGGCACAGGCAGACGCTTATCGCTATGAGCCAGCGCCGCACTCAACAGCCAGCTCAGCACGCTAAGTAGCACCAACATTCGCCGCATCGCTTTCCCCTCCCTCGCTCGTGGGCGAGTATAGAAAGTATACCGAAACACCCTGCGCGACAACGCGAAAGACCCCGACGAGCGCATTCGGCGGTTCGGCGTGCCTGCGGTGGACTTGCTGTGGGATATGACGGGCACAGGCAATCAGTGGGATCAGTCAGGGGGCACGCGCTTCCCGCCCCGTTTGCCCGCGATGCAATCGGGGCACGGCGCAGGGCATTAGAACCGTTCGTGCAGGGAGCGTCGCCCTCTAAGTAGAACTTGGTATCCGCGTTTGACGGTCTCGGCTTCCGTGAAGGTGTGCCGCGCGTCCGCTTGCAGGGCGCGGAGCTGGGCTTGCAATGTCTGGGCAGCAGACTGGAGCCACGCCGCCTCCTCCAACTCGCAGGTGAACGGCTTTCCGACGCTGAGGTACGCGCGTGGGTATTGGTGGTAGCTCGGCTCGATGTGGATTGCCAGTGGCAGGAACAGCGCGTGCGCGGCTCGTTGCGCGAGCCAGTAGAGCGACCGCTGGAATGGCAGGAGCCTTTGCGGGTCGCCGTGCAGCACGCCCTCTGGGAACAGGAGCAGAGCGGTTTCGGGCGACTGCAACGCCGTCAGGGTGCGTCGTATTGTGCGCGCTCGCATGGCGATGTTGTCGGGAGGGAACGGGAGTGCGCCTAACGCCCAAAACGGCGGGAACCGCCGATACGCCTCCATCCAGACCAGCGCGCGTCGCCCCCAAGCGCGGATTAGCCAGTAGCCCAGATAGCCATCCCACCAGTAGTGGTGGTTCGCAAACAGCACAATCGGCTTCGGTTCGGCAGGAGGCGCGCCCTGCACATAGATTGCCCGAAAATGCCCTCGCAAGCTGCGGTGGATGAGCCAGTCCACGAACCGCGCCTGCACCCCTACAAACGCGCTCGGTAGACCCGCCCTTTCCATCGAACTGTGCCTCGCCGATACCAGAGCATGGAACGCGCCAGCGCGCCCACGCCTAAGAAGACGCTACCTGCATAGAGCCACCCCAGTCGGAACGGTAAGCCCACAACCCGCGCCGAAAGCCCGAAAATCACCACGGCAGCCAGAATCGCCATCGTAGCCAGCCCGCGCTGGGACGACGCGAGGAGCCACGCCCCCAACGGATACCAATACACCAGCAGCAGCATCGCGCTCACGAATACCGCCATAGGCAGGGTGCGACAGATGGCCACAGCATTCTTGGCGAAGCCGTCTATCGCCTCGCGGAGCGTGGGGTACATCGAGACCGTCAGCCACGCTCGCCCATCCAGTATGCGCACGATGCCGCCGTGCCGTTTGACCAGTGCCGCCAGCGCGACATCCTCCAGCACGGCGTCCCGCACGAAAAAATGGGGGAGCCAGCGCGCGTAATCGTGCTTGCGTAGCGCAAGGAACTGCCCATTCGCGAAGGCGAACGCAGGGTTGGGATGCGTTTCCGCTAAGGAGAGCGGCAAGAGCGTGAACACGGAGAAGGGAACCATCAGTTTGAGCAGCGCGACGGACAGGCTGGCGGGGGCGAAGGTCGGGATGGCGCTGACCAGCTGGGCATCAGTGCCTGCAAGGTACGCTCGTATCGCATCGATGAAGCCGTGCTTCCCCTGCACATCGGCATCCAGAAACAGGAGCCACTCGCCCTGCGCTCGCGTTGCGAGCTGGTAGCATGCCCAGTTTTTGCCCACCCACTCTGCAGGGCGCGGCGCACTGCGAAACCACTGCACGCCCAGCCGCTCAGCGTGGCATTCCAGCCATTCCGTTGTGCCGTCATCGGAGTCGTCGTCGCACACCCAGCACTCCACGCCGTCCCCCAGTTGCGGCGCGAGGCTCTCCAACAGGCGCGGTAGGTTCTCCATCTCGTTGCGAGCAGGGATGAGGATCGACAGTCGCGGTAAGCCCACGCTCTGCTGAGAAGACGGCACGGCAGGGCTTAGCCCCCGCCGACGCCAGTACGCCAGATTGTACAGCAATAGCCCCAGCTGCGTCGCCAGCGTCCCCAAAATTAGAATCCACACCCAAGAGGATACCCGCTCCGCTGCTACACCAGCGCCGTCTTGCCAGGAACGGCGACCTCGTCGACAGGCATCGGACCGAACTCCAGCTTCTCCGCCCGCTCCAGCAGGTTCAGCTGCGACTTGTTCAGCGCGAAGTCCCAAGTGACTACCTTGCCTGTGTATGCCGACATGCGTCCCATAATCGCTGCGAGGGTGCTTTCGGTCACGGCGCGGGTCTCGTTGATGGGCTGATTGTCTCGAATCGCGCGGATGAGGTTTTCGTGTTCTTTTTTGTAGCCGCTGTGCTTGGGTCCGTTGTAGCGCCAAGTTTTGCCCTCGACGGTGATGCTCCCTGCAGGGTCGGCAGTGCCTTTCGTCCCGTAGATGCGCTCGCCGATCACGATAGCGCAGTTGTCGATTTGGCGGCACATGCTTAGCACTTTGATGCCGCCTGGGTACTCAAACTCGACGGCGAAGTGGTCGTAGATATGCCCGTAGTGCGGTTCGGTGCGGGCTTGCCGCCCGCCCATGCCCATCGCGCTCAGGGGATGCGTTCCCAGCACCCAGTTGATGATATCGATGTTGTGGATATGCTGTTCCACGATGTGGTCGCCAGAGAGCCAGGTGAAGTAGAGCCAGTTGCGCAGCTGCCATTCGACATCGCTCCAGCGGGGGTCGCGGTCGACATGCCAGAGTCCGCCTTGGTTCCAGTAGCATGCGCCGCCGACGATGTCGCCGATGGCGCCCTCTTGGATGCGGCGGATGGTCTCGATGTAGTTCGGTTCGTGGCGGCGTTGCGTGCCTGCGACGACGCAGAGCCGTTTTTGCGTGGCGAGTTCACCCATTTCGAACATCAGGCGTGCGCCTGCAGGGCACACGGCGACGGGCTTTTCCATAAACACATGCTTGCCTGCCTGAACCGCCTCGCGGAAGTGGATGGGGCGGAAGGCAGGCGGCGTGCAGAGCAGTACGATGTCCACGCCGCTGCTGATGACGCCTTTGTAAGCGTCCAGTCCGACGAATTTGCGGTCGCCGAGGTTGAGACGGTCTTTTCGCTCGCCCTCCAGTGCCTGCAGCGAAGCGTTCAACCGATCTTCGAAGGCGTCGCCCATCGCATAGAGTTCCACGCTGGGGTGGGCGTCGAGACAGTCGAGGGCGGCGCCGGTGCCGCGCCCGCCGCAGCCGATAAGTCCGACGCGCAAGGTATCTCGCCCCTGAGCGTGCGCGAACAGTTCAACGGGCAGGGTCGCCAAAGCCGCCGCCCCCGCCGAAGCCTTGAGGAACTCGCGCCGCGTGATGCCTTGCTGTGCCATAGCCGTGTCACCTCAGCAGGTAGGGTTCGAAAAACGACGCGGCTCTCCTGCCAATTGGCGAAGAAATCAGGATGACTTTAGGGAAGCCGCTGCCCGACAGCGCTCATCGTACTGGGTCGTCGGTAATGATTGCGTCCACGCCCAGCGCGGCGAGTTCGCGCTTGCGCTCGGCATCGTTGACCGTCCACGCGACCATTTTCTTGCGCTGTTGACGCGCCCTGCGCATCGCCGACGCGTCGATGAGAGTATGGTGCGGATGCAACGCTTCGTAGCGCACGCCCCAGCGACGCCCGTCCTCCAGCATCATATGTGGGGTGTGCTGGCTAATCAGCACACCCAGCCGCACCCGACGCGACTCCTCACTGAACCAGCGCAGCGCATCGAGGCTGAACGAGGAGATAAGCACATTCGGCGCGAGTTGATACTGCTCAATCAGCCCCAGAATCGTTCTCACAATCGGGCGGTCCTCAGGGTAGAAGGTTTTCATATCGAGGTTGTAGCGCGTGCGGTTGCCGAAGGCTTCGAACACTTCTTGTAGCGTGGGCACGCGCTCGCCTGCGTACTTGCTGTTGAAGCGGATGCCCGCGTCGTAGCGCTGGATTTCGGCGGCGCTGAGTTGGCGCACATCGCCCTTGCCGTTGGTTGTGCGCTCCAAGTTGGGGTCATGGATCACCATCGGAACGCCGTCCGCGCTGGGGGTGATATCGAGTTCGATGCCGTCCGCGCCCATTTCCAGAGCCAGTCGGAACGCTGAGAGCGTGTTCTCAGGCGCGTGCATGCTCGCGCCTCGATGCCCGAAAATCAGCGGGCGTCTTGCAGACCAGAATCGCATAGCCTACCTCCTCTTGCGCCGCTGGGACGCTCGTGCTGGCATGTTGTACCGTCGGCATCCTGCCGACGAAACCATAGCATCGGCATTTTTCGTCAGCGAGACGCGGACGCTACGCAGCACTCTCAATCGTAGCGTTGGCGTCCCGCCGACGAGAACTGCTTGGACAGGACTGACCAAGCCACAGGTGCGACGCCTTTCTTGGCGTCGCAAAGCGTCCCCGCCGAGAAAACCCCGCGACGACAGGAATGTCGTCGCACCCGCTTTGGCGTCGTAGCGTCGGCGTCCCCGCCGACGAACGATGCTTGGA
>CALAMM010000145.1 GCA_937925775.1 uncultured Fimbriimonadales bacterium | reverse complement strand
AAGAGAAGTAATCGTAGCACGGACATTCTTGTCCGTGCTACCCTCGCGGTGTCGGCATCTCGCTGACGAAAACGGCTTGGACAAGACTGTCCAAGCCACACTTGTGGCACGGACATTCTTGTCCGTGCAACAGAGGTGTCTGCGCTTGGACAAGAATGTCCAAGCCACGCAGAGCGTAGCGTCGGCGTCCCGCCGACGAATGGTGCTTGGACAAGAATGTCCAAGCCACGCTTGTAGCGTCGGCCTCTCGCCGACGAACTCTGAGGGAGTGATACACGATGCGCGACTACAAGGACTACTACCAGATTCTGGGAGTCTCGCGGAACGCCGACGAGAAAGAAATCAAGGCGGCGTACCGCAGGCTCGCGCGCAAGTATCACCCCGATGTGAACCCAGGCGATAAGACCGCCGAAGAAAAGTTCAAGGAAATCAACGAGGCGTACCAAGTGCTGTCCGACCCCGAAAAACGCGCCGCGTACGACCGCTACGGCGAGCAGTGGCAAGCATACCAGCGCATGCGCGAGCAGTACGGCGAAGGCTTTCAGCCAGGCGGGTTCGAATCGCCGTTCGGGTTCGGCAGTTTCCAGGAGTTTATAGAGAACCTGCTGCGGGGTGGGGGCTTTGGGAGCGAGCTGCGCGTGCAGCGCGCCCCTCGCGACATTGAGCAGACGCTGGAGATTAGCCTCGAAGACGCCATTCGCGGCGCAACGCGCACGATTCAGTTGAGCATGGAAGAACCGTGCGATACCTGCGGCGGTACAGGCATCGCCCCCAATCGTCGGCAGACTTGCCGTACCTGCGGTGGCACAGGGCGTCGTCGGTTCGGCATGTTCGGAATCGAAATGCACTGCGACGAGTGTGATGGCACGGGCATCGTCGGTGCGCCCTGCCCCACCTGTCGTGGGCGCGGAGCCGTGATGCGCACGCGCACGCTCACGGTCAACATCCCCGCAGGTGTGGCGGAAGGGCAACGGCTGCGACTCACTGGCGAGGGTGCCCCAGGCGCAGACGGCAAACGCGGCGACCTCTACCTGCGCATCAAGCTCAGACCCGACCCGCGCTTCGAACGCAAAGACGACGACCTCTACACCGAGGTGGACATCGATTACCTGACAGCGATACTGGGGGGCGAGGTAGAAGTTCCCACACCCCACGGCACCGTGAAGATGAGGGTGCCGCCCGGCACGCAAAGTGGAACCCGTTTCAGATTGGCGGGCAAGGGTCTGCCGCTGGGAAGGGGCAAAATCGGCGACCTGTACGCACGCGCCCGAATCACCGTGCCCAAGCGGCTCTCACCACGCGAACGCGAACTGCTCGAACAGCTCCAACGCCTGCGTACCAACCAGGAGGTGAAGGTATGAAGCAGGAGAAGAACCGCCCGTCGGAAGAACCCGTGTACCTGATTAGCGTCGCGGCGCGCATGTGCGGGCTGCATCCCCAGACAATCCGCCTCTACGAACGACTGGGGCTAATCCAGCCGCACCGAGTGGGCAACAGCAAGCGACTCTACTCCGAAGCCGATATCGCACGACTGCGCCGCATCCAACGCCTAACGCAACAACTCGGCGTGAACCTCGCAGGCGTGGACATCATCCTGCGCCTACTGGACCGAATCGAACAGATGAACCGCGAGATGGCAGAGGTCGTCGCCCAAACCAACGCGCGCATCCTACAACTCATCCACGAACACCAGCTGCCTGTGGACCCCCAAATGCTGCTGATACGCTTCGAACGCTATGACAACGACATCGACTGAGTTCAGATCGGATAGCCCTGCTGCGACCGAAGCGTTCGCTGCACAGTGGGCACAAAGTCTACGACCAGACACGGTGATCCTGCTCAAAGGCGGTCTCGGCGCGGGCAAGACCACTTTCATTCGGGGATTGGCGCGCGGACTGGGCATCGACGAACCAATCCGAAGCCCTACCTTCACCCTAATCCACGAATATACCATCCAGCAGCCCGACCACCTCCGAGGAGTGCCGTTTTACCATTTAGACCTGTACCGTATCGAAACACCTGAACAGCTCCACACGCTGGGATTGGAAGAGATTTTCGAGCGCGGGGGGATTGTGGCGGTTGAGTGGGCAGAGCGATTGGGAACGGGAAGCATAGAGGCAACCGCGAGTGAAGTGTACGAAGTTGCTCTTGAAATAAGCGACGAGACGATTAGAACCATCCGCGTCACATCCTTTGCAGTACCTGCGTAAAATGCTGTCGCGTGAGGTACACTTCAATCCCATGCAACGCAAACCGCACGAGACACGCCTCTATCGGCAGGAGATGAACGAGCGTATCCTAAGCAGCGGCTTCAAACCGTTTCAGCGGTTCTTCGCGCTCGACGCCAGCGCATACACGGAAGGCGTCATCCCCGTCAAATACAAGGAGATGATGGGGCTGGTCGGCTCGATGGTGCTGCGCTGCAACGATTGTATCTTCTATCATTTAGACCGCTGCGTGCAGGAGGGCGCCACGCGCGAGGAGCTGCACGAGGCGATGAACATCGCGTTGATTATCGGCGGCTCGATCGTAATCCCGCACCTGCGCTACGCTTACGAGATGATGGACGCGCTGTTTGCCGAGCGGGAGGCAAGTTTGTCGGACGGCGCGACACCCACTCAGACGGTATAATCGAACCGATGGCAAAAATCCACATGACGATTGCGACTGCGAACCGCGAGCAGGTCGGCGTGCCCTGGCTGTGGCGGTTGGGGCGCGATTTTGACCTGAAAGTGAACATTCTCAAGGCGAACATCAACGAGGATTTCGGCTGGGCGTTTGTGGAGTTAGAGGGTCCTGTCGAGGAGATTCAGCGGGCGACCGCGTGGCTGCACACCACGGGGCTACATATTGAGCCTGTGGAGCGTTCGGTGTTCGAGTGATGAGCGCAGCGGTACTCCTCAAGTCGCCGCAGCCGCCCGCGGATTTCGAGGCGTTCTGGAACGCGGCGGTTGCCGAAGTGGACGCCGCCCCCTTGCGCTACGAGCGCGTCCACTACAACAGCGATGACCAGCCGACCCACATCGTGTACCGCCTGCGCTGGGTGGGAATCGATGGACGCGGGCGCGAGGGCTGGTATGCCCTCCCGCGCGGCGCGACTCTGCCCGCTCCCGCAGTGCTGTACTTGCCCGGCTACGGAGTCGGTACTGTGCCCATCAACGAAAATACCTCCTTCGACAGGCTGATTACCTTCTCTGTGAACCTGCACGGCTACGCGGTGGAGCCCAATGTGCCCTACAGCCCTGAACTGGGCTATTTCACGCAGGGTATCCAGTCCCCACAAACCTACATTTATCGGCGGCTTGTGCAGGACAGCCTACTGGCGATGCGGGTGCTGGCGTCGCAGCCAGAAGTGGACTCCTCTCGGCTTGTTGCAGCAGGACTCAGTCAGGGCGGAGGCCTAGCTGTGATGCTGGGCGCGTGGTGCCCCCTCACACGCTGTGTCGTTGCCGAGCTGCCCGCGCTCACCTACTGGGAATACCTGCTCGGCAAAACGGCGTGGCGCTACCCTATCAAGGAGTTCGCAGACTACTTGGAGATGACAGGAACGCCCCCGGAGACGATTCTCAGCGTGCTACAATACTATGACGCCGTCAATCACGCGCCGTATGTGCGCGTACCCGTCCAACTCAGCCTCGCACTGAAGGACCCAGGCATCCGTGCGCCCGTCGTGTTCTCGCTCTATGACGCGCTCCCTCAGCCCAAACGCCTGCTGATCTACGAAGACTTAGGGCACGACTGGCATCCCGAAATGCGACGCAGACTGGAAGAGTGGGCAAACCAGTATTTGTGAACACTCCAGAGCAGGTATACTTCTCGCGATGCACATTAGGACACGGAGGTTAAGATGAAAACACTCTTAGTAGGGATGTTGACTCTCTGCGGCTTCGTCGCTGCGCACGCACAGGCGTTCGGCGTAGTGGACTACGCACGCATCGTTAACGAGTCCAACTTCGTGAAGACGAACTTAGAGCGTCTGCAAGCGTTGGAAGCACGCTATCTGAGTGCCCTGCAAACGCTTCAAGAGAATCTTGTACTTTCCAACGAGGAGCGTCAGGAACTGACCAATCTCTTGCTCGCTGACAACCTCAACGACGCCCAGCGCAAGCGCGTGGAAGAGCTGAAGCAGATCGCGCGTCAGCGGGCGAGCGAACTGCAGCAGCTGCGCCAAAAAGCGCAACCGTCCGAGACCGAAAAAGCCGCGCTTGAGCGGTTCACCCAGATGGAGGCGCTTGGACGCGAGGCACTCCAAACACTCCTGGAGCAACTTCGACAGCAGCTGAACCAGCAGGCGCAGCAGCGCAGCGCCGAAGTGCAGAAAATCGTGCGCGAGGTCATCGCCCAAGTCGCCAAAGAGAAGAAGCTGGCGATTGTCTTCAGTGCGGAAGTGGTGTTTTACGCCGACAATGACATCACAGATGAGGTGATCAAGCGATTGGACGCGCGAAAGTAGTGTTGCACGCTTTGATGTGTTCGAGACACCCCTCCTCCTCCGCTTTTGGAGGGGGAGCGAGGCTCAGCTTATTCAGGCGTGGTCAGCTCATCCTCTGCGCGAGCGGAGTTGCCTTGTTGCTTGCTGGCTGCCAGAGCCGTTCTGAGCCGTCTGTTCGCGTCGATGTGGCGCGGGCGGCGCAGCTGCTGGCGCTACCCCCGATGTTCCGGGCGCAAATCCCTGCACTGCCAGCCCGAAGCGTGGCGACACCCCTCGACTCGGTAAGGTTGGAGCCGTTAGAACCCCCTGCGCCTACCGAAACTGTGCGTGGGCGACGCGCCCTTGCGCTCGCCAGCATCGAGCAACAGCGGGCTGCGGTGCGCGAGCGTCTACTCCAAGCACGCCTGCAGAACCTCCCCGAACTGGAACGGCGCTGGCAAGCGGAGCTTCGCGCCGAATACGACCTCGACGCCCTGCGTGCGGAATACGATGCATTGTGGCAAGAAGCCTTTCAAGAGTACGGGCGCAAGCGGTTTCCCCTGCTGGTTGCGCTCATCACCGCCGCGCCCGACAGCGAGGCGCACCGCAAGATCCAGAAGCAGCTGGACGCCCTCGAGCGCGCATTCGAGGCACAGGAGCAACAGCTGCAGGCACAATACAGGGCGCGTCTGGAGCGTGTTGAACAAGAGATCCGCGTGCGTTTGAACGCTCGCAGGCGCGAGTTTATCCGAAATGCGGAAGCGGAGGTACTGGAACAGCTCGCGCAGCAGCCCGACGCAGCGGAGCTGTACCTACCGCAACCGCAAGCCCTGCCGCCTGCGCCTCCCAGAAAGGAGACGCTCCCAGCCACTTCTGTGTCGATCGCAGGGCGTGACCCGAACGCCTCCAGCGTAGCGCGGCACGCCGAATCCGAAACACTGCGCCGACAGATCCTGCAGCAACTCGCGCAAGAGTGGGCACAAGTGCAGGGCTATCGCCTCACCAACGACCCCAACGCTCCCGACAAAACCCAGAAGTTCGTCGATTACCTGCTTGCCAGATAGCGCAACATCGCCCAGAGCCAGTATTGACCTGCGGGGTGATAACGCAGGGTAATCGGCGTGTCGCCGTGATGCCCCGCGAAGTGGAGCGTTGTAATCATCAGCTTACCTGCGTCTACTTGCACCTCCGCCAAGTAGCTGTGCGTATAGCCCGTGCGCGTGTCGACGCGCTGCCAAATCGGCTTTAGGGGGTAGCTGCCCAGCGAATCGGCACGGATAGCGAGATCGGTGCTGAACGCGAACAGCCGCTCATCCAGGTACTCAGGGCGCGGGATGACCTCCCAGAGCGGATGAGATAGGAACCGATGCGCCGCCTCACGCCAGAAAGGGAGACGCTCGCACCCAAGCAGCGGCGTCGGTTCCGCGACGAGCCAAAGCCCCACGCCGCCTCGCTTGAAAAACTCCATTAGCGCAGGCGTCATACACGAGGTCAACACGACCCCGCTGTGGTGAGGAGTTGCTTCGTGGGAAAGGCGCGTCAGGCTCTCAGGCAAACCCCAGAGCCGTTCCGCAGGATCGTAGACGACGACATCGCTCAGGGCAGTCCAATCAGGCATAGGGTAGATTCCCCACTGCCAGCGGTTGACCGCAACGCTCATATGCGATGGCGTGCGCAGTTCCACTGTCAGTATGGCTTGTTGTGGCGCGTCTCCGCTCGGCAGCGGCACCTCCAGCTGCGCCAGATAGTGGACGCCTGCGTGCAAGACCTTCTCGTAGAGAAACACTTCCCCTGACGTGACCTTCTGCCGCCCCGATGAACCCTCCACACCCAGCTGCCACACAAGCTCTGCAGCGGTGAGGGGAGCGCCAAAGTGGGACACGGCGATTCGCGCAAACACCGTGCGCCCCTCAAAGTGATTATACGGGTCGGGATTTGCAGGACGGTCGCCGCCTGCTATCCACTCGCGCCGCCGATGCCAGTCCAGCAGGAGCACCGTGTCCGCGTTGAACTCTGTATAACTTTCAGGAGAAATCTTTAACTCACTGCGTTCGTCGAGGATGCCCGCCGTGGAAATCGGGGTATCTTTCAAGCCCGTGACGACATAGCCCGAAGTCTGGGGTATGCTCCGCATCGTCTCCAACACGAGTTTGTGATAGGCGACCATCTCCCGACGCGAGGTGTGTACCAAGTTCGGGAGGGCATGCCATATTCCCTCCTGGTGCATGCGCTCCTCCACGAAGGGGGTTTCGTAGAACCAGCGCACGCCCTGCGGATTCACTTCGGGGTCGCGTTCAAGCCACCAGAGTTGCTCTGGGGGCACGGTCTGACGCAGGGTGCGGAAGTCGCGCTGCGTGTCGTGGTCGGCGAACTCACCCTGAAGCCAAGGCGTCGGCTCGCGTAGCATCTCCAGAAAGGCGCGGAAAGTGGTTCGGGCGAAGTGCGCATCGCCATAGAGGTGATAATCAGCAAAGTCGGCGTATTCTCGCAGCGCGCCGCCATAGCACTCGCCCCCGCCGCTGTTGTCGCGCACAAGCGGGCTACCTGTGAGCCGTTTCACCAGCGCATATAACTCACCTAACGACTCGCTTGGAAAGCGCGTGGAGAGTTCGCAACCCAGCGTCCAGAGCAATATCGAAGGGTGATTGCGTACCTGCCGCACAATCGCTTCATATTCGCGCTTTACCTGCTCGACCTGCTCCGAGTTCATGTCGGGCAGCCAGAGCGGCAGCTCCAACCAGACAGCGATCCCGAGCCTGTCGCATAGTTGAAGATACTCCCTGCTCGGAACCCAAAGACAAGCTTTAAGTAGGTTAAAGCCACAAAGTTGCACTGCCTTAATCTCGCGTTCTGCCAGTTCAAGGTCTGGGTAGGGTGCGTGGGTGTGGAGATACCAGCCCCAGTGGAGTACCCCGCGTGGGTAGAACGGCTCGCCGTTGAGCAAGAGGACGGAGCCGTCAACAGCAACGGTGCGCAGCCCGAACTCGGTCTCGACGCGATGGCTGAGAATACCACGATGGTACACTTCGGCGACCAGGCGGTATAGGTTTGGATAGCGGGGATGCCAGGGTTGGGGGCGGGAGCTAATTTGAAAGTCATGGGTCCACTTCCCACTCGCCTTGAACTGTTTTGTGTAAACGGCTTGCCCGTCAGGGGCGTACACGGTGAGGCTTACCTCTGTAGGCGATGCGCCTCCCAGCTCTCCTTCCACTCTCACGCTTCCGTCGGCCTCGCCGCGCACATACAGGTCGTCAAGCCACGCTTCGCCTGTTTCGTAAAAATGCACTGGCTGCCACATCCCACCGAAAGTGCTACTCACATACGGCAGGAACCCGCTCAGCACTTGCGGTACGGGATAGGTTGCGCCGCCATTTTTGACCACCTGCAAGCGCAGCGTGTTCTCCCCTGAGCGCAGGGCGTCGGTTATGTCCCAACTGAAACTGTCCCAGATGCCTTTGTGAACGCCGACGGGGATTTCGTTCACGAAGCCACGCGCTTCGTAGCTCACCCCACTGCAGTGGAGCCAGTAGCGTTTGCCTAACTTGGGTTCTATGCGAAGCGTGCAGAGGTAATCGCAGGGTCCTTCAAAAAGGCGAGGTAGCCCGTAATCTTCCCACGCGCTGGGGACTCGCACGGCGAGTCGCTGCCCCAGCGCGGGCGCAGCGAGCGTCCAGTCGGTCAGGGGTTGCGCGCGCGGGTCTAACAGCGGCATCTCAGTCGAGAACGGGGATTTTCTCCACTTCGCGTGTGGCGTCGCGCGGGTTCAGCACGGGTTCATCCGCCACGATTTTGCCGTCGCGGAAGCGGATGATGCGCTGCGCGTGTTCGGCGATATCGGGTTCGTGGGTTACCAGCACGATGGTGCGTCCTTCGCGGTTCAGTTGCTGGAAGATCGCCATAATCTCCTCGCTGGAGCGCGAATCGAGGTTGCCCGTCGGCTCGTCCGCGAGGATAAGCACGGGATCCGTCACGATGGCACGAGCGATCGCAACACGCTGCTGCTGCCCGCCCGATAGCTCGTTCGGCTTGTGGTGGAGGCGATCGCCTAACCCCACCATTTCGAGGGCGCGTTTTGCGCGTTCCGTGCGGTCGCGCACGCCTGCATAGAGCAGCGGCAGCTCCACATTGCGCAGCGCAGTGACGCGCGGCAACAAATTGAAGGTCTGAAACACAAAGCCAATGTAGCGGTTGCGTATCCGCGCGAGCTGCGAGTCGCTCATCGCGCTCACCCGCTCACCGTTTAGATAGTATTCGCCCTCCGTCGGGCGGTCTAAGCAGCCGATGAGGTTCATAAAGGTCGACTTGCCCGACCCTGAAGGTCCCATAATCGCGACGAACTCGCCGGGCATGACCGTCAGGTCCACGCCGCGCAGTGCGTGAACAACGACCGCGCCCATCTTATAGTCTTTTTTCAGATTGCGCACTTCGATAACGGGTTTCATACGGCGGGAGTATACCCCGTTCGGCTTCTTTTGGGGAAAGAGCCGCCGCTTAGTCTACGCGCTCGAACAGTCCCGCTGCCCCCATGCCGAGCGCAGCGCACATGGTGACTAACCCGAGTCGTCCGCCTGTGCGCTGCAGGGCGTAGGCGAGGGTGGCCACCTGCCGCGCCCCTGTGCAACCCAGCGGATGCCCCAGCGCAATCGCACCACCCAGCGGGTTGACACGCTCCATCGGCATTTCGAAGATCCGATTTGATGCGAGCACTTGCGCGGCGAACGCCTCGTTGAACTCGATATGGTCGACATCGCTGATGTTTACGCCCACGCGGTTCAGTAGTTTCGGGATGGCGTAGGCGGGCGCGACGCCGAAATCTTCAGGTGCGAGCGCGGCGGTGGTGTAGCCCACGAAGCGCAGCAGCGGTTTTATCCCCAGCGCGTTCGCCTTACGCTCGCTCATCATCAACACGGCTGCCGCGCCGTCGCTGCGCTGCGAGGCGTTCCCCGCTGTGATGAGTCCGTCGGGGCGGAACGCAGGCTTGAGCTTCGCCAGCGATTCCAAGCTCGTGTCGCGGCGGGGACCCTCGTCTTTGGTGAGCGTGATGTGCTCGGTCACGGGGCGTCCCTGCTCGTCTACAGATTGAATCTCAGCCTGCACGGGAGCGATTTCGGCGTCGAACAGTCCTTCGTCCTGGGCACGCACAGCTTTCTGATGGCTCTGTAGCGCGAAGGCGTCCGCCTGCTCGCGCGTGATGCCATGCTTGCGCGCCAGCTGTTCCACCGATAGGCCCATACTCAAAAAGGTGTTGGGCGCGTTCTGGAAGAGCGTAGGGTTCGGATGCGTATGGATGTCCAGAAACGGGGTTCGGCTCATGCTCTCCACACCGCCTGCGAGGACAACCTCGGCGTCGCCTGACCGAATCCGCTCGGCAGCGATGGCGATGGCTTCCAGTCCCGACGCGCAGAATCGGTTCACCGTCGCGCCTGGCGTGCTGAGAGGCAGTCCTGCGCGCAGGGCAGCGACGCGGGCGATATTCAGCCCCTGCTCGCCCTCAGGAGTGGCACAGCCCAAGATTACATCCTCGATCTCGGCGGGGTCTACGGTGGGGCATCGCGCGAGAACCGCCTGAATCGCGAACGCGGCGAGGTCGTCCGGGCGCGTGTGGCGCAGGCTCCCGCGCGGCGCTTTGCCAATCGGGGTGCGAACCGCTGCAACAATCAACGCTTCGTTGCTCATGCAAGCCTCCGACGGATAGGATACCCCAACATCTAACAAGAGCAAAGAAGCGCGAATAGGCTTAGGTACTATGATCATAGGAGGCAAAGCATGCGCAAGTGGCTCATTATCGGTTGTGGCGCGTTTGTGACCCTCTCGGTGATTGCGTGCTTAGGAGGGGTAGCGTGGCTATTTCGCACGCCCAAGATAGAAATCCCCACGCGCGAGTACCCGCCGAACAACGCTTACGAGGCGTATCGCCTCATCGCCGAGCAGATGCACGCGCAGCTAGATACCGACCAGCGTTTCAAGCAGATCGAGA
>CALAMM010000144.1 GCA_937925775.1 uncultured Fimbriimonadales bacterium | reverse complement strand
AAGTCAAGGTTTGGCGGCTGCCCTTCACCCCTGAGCTGACTCGCACTTTCGATGCCGCCGTCGCCGCCACCCTGACCGCCTTGCCCTTCGAGCAGCGCGTCGGCACAGCTGTGGCAGGCACGCTCACGCCCACCGCGACATACACGCCCACTGCGACCGCCACTCACACCGCCACGCCCACGCAGACGCCCACTGCCACGCCGACCCTGACGCTCACACGGACGCCCACCGCGACCGCCACTCACACTGCCACGCCTACGCCCACTGCGACTGCTACTCACACCGCTACGCCCACGCGGACGCCCACTGCCACGCCGACCCTCACGCCCACACGGACGCCCACTGCGACCGCCACTCACACTGCCACGCCGACCCTCACGCCCACGCGGACGCCCACTGCCACGCCGACCCTGACGCCTACCAGCACGCCAACGCAACCTGCGCCCACCTTCGCGCCCCGTCTGGATACCGCCACGCCTACCGCCGCTACACGGACTTCAACACCAATGCAGACTCCAATGCTCACTGCCACGCCTTAAGCGACTTGGATCGGGATCGGTACACAACCGATCCCGACTTTTGCCAAGCGTGTTATAATTAGTAGCTCAAAACCAGAAAATCATGACAAATCAGCGATGATTATCTAGGTAATCGAAACACTAGGTCACCTCATATGTACATGAGCAATCGCAACTTAGTCGGGCAAAAGCTCGGTGAGTACGAGCTGAAAGAGCTGATCGGGCGCGGCGGCATGGCGGAAGTCTACTTGGGCTACCAAGAGAATCTGCGCCGCAACGTGGCTGTGAAGGTACTGGCACAGCAGGTCAACATGGAAGAGGGTTACCTCGAGCGCTTCACCCGTGAAGCGCAGATTGCCGCTTCGATAGAGCACCCGCACATTGTGGCTGTCTATAGCTACGGCACACAGATGGGCATCAGTTACATAGCCATGCGCCTGCTGCGAGGGGGCTCGCTAGGTGACCGCGTGCGCGAACGGCGCGCGGCCGGCAACAAGTTGCTCTCGCTGCACGAGATCGCCGACATGTTGACGAAAATCGGCAGCGCGCTGGATTATGCCCATCGCAACAACATCCTTCACCGCGATATCAAGCCCAGTAATATCATGTTTGATGAGAGCGGCACCCCCTACTTGGTGGACTTTGGCATCGCCAAACCGCTCGATATTGCCTCCCAAGTAACCATGCCCGGTACCTCGATGGGGACGGTTGCCTATATGGCGCCCGAGCAGTGGCGCGGCGAGACGCTGACTCCCAAAGTCGATCAGTATGCGCTCGGTTTGGTGGTCTACACGTTGGTGACGGGCAGAATGCCTTTTGAAGTGCCTGTGGATGCCCCCTACGCTCTGATGCACAAACACATCCATGAGATGCCACCACCTGCCCACACCTTCCGAGAAGGCGCCTCGCCCGCCCTCTCGGAGGT
This sequence comes from uncultured Fimbriimonadales bacterium, assembly GCA_937925775.1. Taxonomy (GTDB): domain Bacteria; phylum Armatimonadota; class Fimbriimonadia; order Fimbriimonadales; family GBS-DC; genus GBS-DC. The sequence continues at coordinate 2,145 of CALAMM010000144.1, read as the reverse complement.
GATCGAGCGCGCCATCGCCAAAGACCCAAACCAACGCTACCCAACCATCGGGCAATTCGCAAAAGATTTCCAAGCGGCAGTTGAAAAGTCTCAAGAGAAGGAGCACAGCACGGGCTTCTTCACTTTTTCGCTTTCTCAGTATCGAGCGCCCGTCTCGCCTCCACCGCCTCCGCCGGGTGTCCCTTCAATTAGTGCCAGTGTACCGCCTCCTGCGCCCGCTCAAGTCCCGCCGAGTCCTCCAAGTGGGCACCACAACAGACCGCGTCGCAGCCTGCCCCTGTTAGCTGTTATGGGTGTTTTGCTGATTGTGCTGGCTATCGGCGTTGTGGCACTTTTAATTGCCCAAAACACTGCCGATATTACGCAGACTCAAACCGCCGTCGCCGCTTTACAGACCGACCAGAGTACTTCCACTGCGCCCGCACCTGATGCTACGCCGCCCGAAGCCTCTCCTTCACCTGTTGACCCGCTTCCCACGCCCTTTATCGTTGTCTTGAGCACGCCTGAGATCACACCAACTGAGCCAGCTGCGCCCACGCCAACCGACGCTGTTGCCGAGCCGCCCGCTGAGCCCCTAGTCGAGTTGATCACGCCTGAAAATACGCCAACTGAGCCAGCTGCGCCCACGCCAACCGACGCTGTTGCCGAGCCGCCCGCTGAGCCTCTGATCGAGTTAATCGTCCCTGAAAATACACCAACCCAATCTGCCGATGCCTCTAGCAAGACGCCCATGCCGCTAGAGCCATCTGCCACACCTATGCCGACCGAAACGCCAACTGAGGTATCAACACCAAACATTCTCATCATGCTGCCAACGCCCACGCCAACCTCAGAGCTCACTGAGACAGCCGCAGTGCTTGCCACACAGACCGCCGTAGCGCTACAGGCTGAGCTGACAGACCAAGCACGCACTGCTCAAGCCGCATTGACCCAAACTGCTATCTTCGACCAAACTCTGCAAGCGCTCGTCCTGACGCGCATCAGCGTCGAGCTGACCCAAACTGCTACCCTCTTCACCAAGACGCCCACGCCCACCGACACCCCAACTTCAACGCCCACGCCGACGCCCACTGCTACCCCTACTCCGACGGCGACGTTCACTGACACCCCGACGGCAACTGCCACGCCCACCGAAACGCCTACCTTAACGCCCACGCCCACCCCTACCCTGACGCCCACGCCGATCCCAATCCTTGATGAGAGCCGTAGGTTGAGGGGCACTATTCGTGGTAACGAGAATGTCAACATTCGGAGCGGACCTTCTGTGCAGTACAACGTGATCACGTCTCTACCCAGCGGCACTTCAGTGTTCGTCCTCGCTCAGAAAGGAATTTCGGGCGAAAACGATATGCGAGCCGACAATGAGCGCTTTTGGCTGAATGTGGCGATCGAACGTTCTGATGGCAAGATTATTTATGGTTGGGTGGTCTCAACAGCGGTTGTGCTTAACGATAATCAGCCACCCTACGCTGAGGGGATTCTGTTGTGGATTGACTTGCTGCAGCCTCAACAGGTCGATCAAGAGAGGAAAGTACTGGTTGTTGAGCGCAGTTTTGATGTGCTCGGTTGGACTTTTGACGGTCGCACGCCCGCCACAGATAACAGCGCAGGCATCTATAGCATCACCATCTATAAAGGCAATAGCTGCACTGCCCAAAATGGAATTGTCCTTGCGACTGGCATTCCTTCGATCCCGCGCATAGACGTCGTGGATGCCTTCAACAGTGAGACCGTTCGGAACTTCTTCAGAGTTAATTTGAGGCTCAATGAAAGCCATATCAATAATGGCTATGCCCTGCGCGTTGAAAATATGGAGCGCGGACGGCATCTGATCGCCATCTGCGCTCAAAGCCGCGCCGATGGGCGCGTCGTGGCATGGGTGTTGCCCATCGAGGTGCGCTAGATAGCTCAGCGCTCCTCAAGCAAGGTGAACTCAATGCGAGACCGCGCCAATCTGCTGGCTTGGGCGCTCTTAATGCTCCTGAGCCTCTACGTTGCTTTCATCGGCGCAGCCCTCGCCTTAGAGGTGCGCTTCAAAAATGTGGGCTTGGCTCTGGGCGCGCTGACGCTGCTCACGTGGGGGGTGGCGCGTTGGCGCGGCAAGTGGCGCTGGCACAGCACGCCCCTCGATGGCTTGGCGTTGCT
>CALAMM010000143.1 GCA_937925775.1 uncultured Fimbriimonadales bacterium | reverse complement strand
TTATTAAGATCGATCAGAAGCCGTTTGAGCAAGTGCTTGGGTATATTTGTCAGGCGGCGGGCGCAACCTACCGTAAGGAGGCGAACGGTGTTTATGTTATTGGTCCGGCGCGTCCGAAACCGGCAGAGACGCCTCCTGCGGTACAGGCGACATCGGCTGCGGAAGCGCAAAAACCGCTGGTTGTGGTGGAACATATCCCCTTGCGCCACAGCCGCGCCTCGGACATCGTGCGGATCTTCAAAACCGAGATGATGACCGATGACCCGTTCGCGGAGCTGCGCGATTTCGTGAACCGCACAATCAGACAAAGCGCACCCGGAATGGAGGTTCCCGTTCCCCCCAGTGTGCCGTTACGGATAGACGGAAGCGCAGCCATACCCTACAACAATACACCTGTGGCGAACCCGAATGAGTTTGCTCAGAATCCGGGCGAGGGTCAACGGGCAGGTGGACGCGGTGGTTTTGGCGGCTTCGGCGGTCAACCGGGCGGTTTCGGGGGTCAGCCGGGCGGCGGCTTCGGCGGCGGTTTCGGCGGTCAGCCAGGCGGTGGCCTAGGCGGGCAAGCAGGCGCACAAGCAGGGATTCTCATTCCCGAGGGATTAGACGGCATCGTCGCGAACGACATCGACAACTCGCTGATTGTTCGGGGCACTCCCGAAGCCATCGAGTATGTACGCCGTATCCTGCGCTTCCTTGACATCCCGCCCAAGCAGGTGCTCATTCGCGCCGAGTTCGTCACGGTAACGCGCAACGATGCCGAAAAGTTCGGTATCGATTGGAATCTCGCGCGGGTGAACCTACAAACGGGCACGGCAGGGCTGGCAGATCGCACTGCGCCAATCTTTGTCAACTACGCAACGGGCAACTTGGTGGCGAACCTGCGCGCCCTGCTCAGTCAGGGTCGCGGGCGCATCGTGAACGCGCCGATTGTCGTCACGCAGAACAACAGCCCTGCGACAGTGGCCTTCTTGACAACAGACTACATCGAGCAGCAGTTCATCGTGTTCAACCAAGCGGGGCAACCGACGACCTTTACGCAGCCCATCCCCATCGCTGTGCGCACGCAGCTGACCGTGACACCGCGTGTGAACGCGGATGGAACAATCACGCTCACCCTATTCCCGCAAGTCTCCAATGTGGGAAGCCGCGTGCGTGTCGGCGCACGGGATCTCCCGCGCTTCGACACCCAGTTCGTGTTCACAGTGCGCCGCATCAAAAGCGGTGAGACTATGGTGCTGGGTGGTTTGGTATCCCGCAGCGACAATAACGTCACCACGAAGGTGCCGCTACTTAGCGACTTGCCTCTTATCGGGCAGTTCTTCCGCGGTCGCGACAAGGCGGTTGTGGAGTCGGAACTGCTCATCTTCGTCACGGCTACCGTGCTGGATGATGACGAGAACTTGGGCGGCGCGATGTCCCCTTGACGAGGCGCACTTTCCGTGATACCCAACTGCAGGGACGCGAGGGCGTCCCTGCAGTTCGATTCTCAGGGGATGAAGCATCTCTATCTGATCGGCAACATGGGCAGCGGCAAAACGACGATCGGCAAACAGGTCGCGGAGTCGCTGCACCTGCCATTTTACGACATGGACGCGCTCATAGAGCAGGCGTCAGGACTGACCATTCCCGAAATATTTGCGCAAGGGGGTGAAGCCCAGTTTCGGGAATTGGAGAGCGCGCTTTTGCGGGCAATCATCCAGAACCCCGCTGGCGTCGTCGCCACAGGCGGTGGCGTTGTGCTGAGCGAAACGAATCGCGCCCTCATGCGCCAGTCGGGATGGGTGGTCTACCTCAAAGCCTCGCCCCGAACCCTTTGGCAACGCCTGCAGCACGCCCAGAACCGCCCTCTTCTAAAGACGCCGAACCCCTACGAGACGCTGGAAACGATCGTGCGCACGCGCGAGCCGCTCTATCAAGAAGCAGACTGGATGCTGGAGGTCGACACGCTTTCTCCTGCACAAGCGACGGACGCTGTGCGGCGCGTTTATCATCCTACGCCTGATGACCCTCTCGCGGTGCAGGTCCTGCCCCATCAGCCGAGTGGCTACACGGTTTTCGTTGCGCCCGCGCTGAGAAACCGCGCCGCGCACCTTATTGCGCAGCAGTGCCGCTTCACACGCGCCGCGCTCCTTACCCACCCTGCCCTCCTACGCTGGGCAGAGCCGATTCAAGCCGCGATGCAATCGTTAGATATCCCCGTGCAGACCACCACGCTACGCTCAGGAGAGCGAGTCAAATCCCTGCGGAGTGCGGAGCGACTCTATACACAACTTTTGCAAGCGGGTTTGGATCGAAGCGGTCTGCTCCTAGTGCTGGGGGGCGGCGTGCTGGGCGATTTGGGCGGGTTTGTCGCCGCAACCTACATGCGCGGGATCCCCTATGTGCAGATTCCAACCACACTGTTGGCGCAGGTGGACTCCAGCGTCGGGGGCAAGGTTGCAGTAGACCTCCCTCAGGGCAAGAATCTCGTGGGCGCGTTCCATCAACCCGCACTGGTGCTAATTGACCCTGAACTGCTGCAGACGCTACCTACACGCCACTGGCGCAACGGATTTGCCGAAATGCTCAAGTACGGCATCGCGCTGCACAAGGGGCTATGGCGACGCCTACAGGCGATGCTCCAAGCAGGTGTGCTTACGCCACGGCGCGTGCGCAAAGATCTCGGCATGTGGACGCTGCCGATTGCCCAGTGCGTGAATCTCAAAGCGCAGATTGTATCGGAAGATGAGCGCGAGGTTTCGGGGAAGCGCGTCCTGCTCAACTTTGGGCATACCGTGGGGCACGCTCTCGAAGCCGCGCTCCACTATCGCGACTGGCTGCATGGGGAAGCGATTGCTGCAGGGATGATTGCAGAAGCCGAGCTGGGAAACATTTTGGGGGTCACACCCGACGAAGTCGTGCGGGAACTCTACGAGACCGTTGCGCAGGCGGGGTTGCCGACGGCGTTGCCTTCAGGTGTCGACGCCGAAACGCTTTTGAACGCGATGCGCCACGATAAGAAACGCACTGGCGACGCCCTCAATGTGGTGCTACTCACCGATATAGGAAAGGCGCGACTGGAGCCGAACATTCCACTGAGCGTGATGCGGGAGGCGTTGAAGCGGTGCGGAGCATCTTAGCGGCGGGCTGGCTGCTGACAGCGTTGCTGGCGTTCTGGCTGGCGTACTGGGCAGGGGAGGAAGCTGCACTGATGCAAGTGGGCACAGCGCTCTACGCCCTGCTACTGATCCTTACGATGGTCATGTTCGCACGGGACTGGCTGAACGCGCCTCGTGATGGGGGTGGGCGCACGCGATGAGGGCAGTTCGGCACTCCTCTCCCCCACACCTCGCTTTCCGCACCACAGGAGCGGGTCTGCGAGCGGCAACCCAAGGCATCTTGTTAGTGCTCCTCTTCGGCTTCGCTACGCTCGGCTTCGCCCAAGAGCTGCGTGCGCCGTTAGACCCTGTGTTCCCCTCGCGCTTGGTCACGGGCGTGCGGCAAGACGGCTACATCGAGTACCGTGTGGAGTTCCCCAGCGCATATCCGAGCCGCTACCCTGCCAACAACCTCGTCTATGCGTGGTGGCTTGTGCCTGCAGAGCGCGCGGGGCGCGTCCCCACAGTGGTTCTATTGCACAGTTTAGGCATCCGACGCCCTGAGCTGGAGATGGGGCTGGCGCGGGAGCTGGTACGGAACGGCATCGCCGTGTTCCTGATGACCCTGCCCTATCACATGCAGCGCACACCGCCAGGGCATGGGAGTGGCGACCTCATTCTCTCTGGTGATGTGCCCCTGCTGCGTGAGGCGGCGATTCAAGCGACTTGGGATGTGCGCCGTGCGTTTGACTGGTTGCAGCGTCAACCTGAGACAGACCCCGAACGCATCGCGCTGGTGGGGATTAGTCTCGGCGCGATTCTGGGGGCAACGGTGCTGGCGTCGGAACCGCGCGTTCATAGCGCCGTGCTGATTCTGGGCGGCGCCGACTTAGCGCATGTGTTATGGGACTCGGTCTTGGCGATACGGGCGCGGGCACGCCTGCGTCGTGAGGGCTACACGCTCGCTCGCCTGCGCGAGGAGCTGGCACCTGTAGAACCGCTGAACCTGCTGACCCCCGAACTCGGCGAGAAGACTTTCGTCATCGGCGCGCGGTTCGATATCGTGGTGCCGACAGAGGACACGGAGAAGCTTATCCGAGCGTTGGGCAATCCGAAGGTGCTGTGGCTCAACACGGGGCATTTCGGGGGAGGATTGGTGCAGCGTCCCCTGTTTCGGGTGGTGCGCCAGTATCTTCAGGCGCGTTTCGAGGGACGCCATCCAAGCGAGGAACCGAAGGTATTTGTGCCGACCCTACGCATCGGCGCAATTTACAGCGCAGGACGCGACTTTCGCCTCGCGCTCGGAACCGATTTTTGGCGCTCCGATAAAAACGGCACCTTATTCGTGTCCGGCGTTGTGACCCCGCGCGGCGGCTCGCTCTTCACAGGTGTGCGTCTCCGACTGGGCTTCTCCGCGGGCGTGGAGATTACCCCCAAGCGCACTTACGGCGCGGTGTTCTGGCATTTCGTTTTGTGAGGAGCAACCGCTTGCCTCACCCTTCCGCGCGCCGCGGCGGTCAAAAGGTCGGCTTATGTCCCCTCTCCCACTGCGTAGGAGAGGGGACTGGGGATGAGGGTAATCAACTTGTCAGTCTTGGTCGGGGTCAAACGGGCTAATGTAGAAGCGTGGCTGGATTGCCCCGCCGTAGAGATTGCCCACGCCGTTGCGACTACTGCTCCAGAACAGCAGCAGCGCCTCGTCCAGCCCGCCGTAGGCGTCGCTGAGCAGGCTACCCTGCTGACGGAATTCGAGGTTGGGCATCGCCCACAGGTAGAGCTCGTTGGTGGGCAGGTCGATGGGCACAGGCGAGGTGTATTCCACATCTGTTGCAAACGAGCGCGCCAAGTTGCCCTCATCGATCCAGCGCACCACGAGGGTCTCCTCCAGTTGCACGATGTTGCCCGCGCGGTCGCGTGCGAGATAGCGCACATACACCTCTTTGCCGATGTCGGCGGCTGTGAAGTAGATGTTGCCGCGCAGGGCGTCGTACTCATAGAAGCCAAGTTGTGCGCCGGGCACATTGTTCGGAGTAAGCTGCACCACGGCGTGGTTTGTGCCCTGTGCCAGTGTGAACGCGCCTGCTTGTAGCGGCAGGCGTCCGAACTGCGTGAGGATGGGGGACCGCAGGCGCACGCCGGGGCGCAGCGTCTTGAAGAAGAAGTTGCCCGAGCTGTTCGGCGGCGGGCTGGTGCGGCGGAAGAAGAGCCATACGCGATCCACAGGGGGTCGGTCGCTGACATCGCACACACCGTTGTTGACGCCCTTACGCACAGGTGAGGCGGCCGGATTGTCGATATTATGGCGCGGGTTCATCGTGCGCTGGAACACCGTGCGCAGCTGCGAGTATGAACCTGCCGAGCCAGGCGCAACCGACTGCACTCGGTACACGCGCGGGCGGTAGGTCACGGTCACGATGTCGTTCAGGCGCGGCGCCAAGTTCACAAAGCGAATCGTGCCGTTGGTGGGATCCACCACAATCACGCCGCGATTGCGTACCCCGATAATCTGCCCACCACCGCCCACAATCGGCTCGTTGTAAGTGAACTGCATCAAGCCTGTCTGCGGATCTATCACCGGGCGCTGCAGAATGAACTGCGTCGGATTGGTCGGGTCTGGCTCGCGCAGGATGGAGACGCCGTTAACCTTAATGTCGAGGTCGGGCGCGGTGGGGTCTGTGTTCCAGTCGCCGTCGATGGAAGCCCAATCGAGGTGGCGCACTCGCCACACATTCTGGTCGGGGTCTTTCTGGGCGATTTCGTCCGTCACGGCAGGTAGGAACCGTTCCTGCGTGACGCCGAGCGGGCGGTCGACGCGCGAGTCGCTGAGCGGCAGCAGGTTGCCGTTGCGCGGGTTCACATAGAAGCGCTGCATCAGGATCTCCGACTCGTTGCGGTCGCCGACCGTGCCGATGAAGAACACATCCGCGAGGTAGACGAAGTTCTGAAGAGGCGTATTGGGGTTCGCCGTGACGCGATAGAGGTTCGCCTGCACGCTTTCCACAGAGCGCACGACGGGCGAGAGCGGGAGGCGTTGCTCGCGTCGCCAGTTAGCGAACGAGTCGCCCTCAGACGCGATATAGAAGATCTGGTTGCGTCCTGAGGGCGCTGCCACATAGAACAACCAGTTGCCCACGCCATCCAGCCCAGTGATGGAGAGGCTGGAGCGTGGCACGACAGGGTCCAGCGCGACCGCCTGCGGATTGCCTATCGGCGCGCCAGTAGCAGGATCCAGCCGCGTGTAGAAGAGCAACTCATATTTCTGATTGCGTAGGATCACCTCGCCCGTCCAGAACAGGAAGGCTCCGCTCGGGGTTGTGCGCACGAAGGGGCGGTAGTGCTTGATGGTCGCCAATTCGGCGCTGGTGAGCGGGCGTCCCAGTCCGAGCGCGGTGGAGAAGAGGTTGCCGTTGGGGTCGGCGGGGTAGGGTCCAAGCAGGTCGCGCCACCAGCGGCTGTTCGAGAAAGGCACCCACCCGTTGGTGGCACGCACGCCGCTTTGCATAGTGTTCCGCGCGTTCCAGTCGAGCGTGGCTTTGTAGAGGTAGAAGCTATCGGGGCGTTGCGCGGGGTCGGCGCGGTTGCTCGCCCAGTAGAGGTGGAGCCTGCCCGTAGCGGGGTCGCGGAACGCAGCGGGCGTGATGTCGCTAATACGCGGCGCGGTCGCGCTTGGAGGCTCGTCGATCATCGGGATCACGCCCTGATTCGTGCTGCCCGTCAGCTGCGTTTCGCGCACACGCACCACCACGCGCATCGGCGGCGTCGCGAAGGTTCCGTTCACCACGCCAGGGTTTCCGCCCGTGTTATGTTGATAAGGCGCAATCAGTTGCGAGTAGACGCCCATCGGCTGGAACGGCGGGACGGCGATGGCGACCTGCGGCTTGCGCGGCTCCACGACGATGTTGGGGTCGCGCCGCGGCGGGATCGCAGGCTGCGTCAACACGGTAGAGGTGTAGTCGCCCACCTGCGGCTTCTGCAGAATCGGATACGGCTGACTGTTGCCAGGGTAGAACGGGTTCGGCTGGGGCCAGAAGCGTGTGTCCAGCGTGCTAACAACCGTCGTCCACGCGGGCATCCCTGCAAAGAAGCTCACCATATCGGAGAACAGGTAGAGCGTGCCTTGCGGGCTACCGAACGCCTTGCCCAGATAGACTGGGTACAGATTTACATTCCCTTCGTTGCGCACCGTAAAGGTTTTCCAGAACGGTGCGAAGAGGGGGTTGTCGGGGCGGAAGGTGGAGGCAGGGTGGTTCGGGAACAGGTTGCCCCAGTTGAAGCCGAAGCCGCCGGGCAACGCGCCGAAGTCGATTACCTGCTCTTCCACAAAGAGGCGTTCGTCTGCTTGAACGGTCACCGTGCTGCTGATTTCACGATATGCCTCGATGCGCAGATTCTGCGTCACGCCGGGTTGCAGCACGCTCTCCAGCCCGTCGAAGCGTCCGTTATTGTTCGAGTCGACATAGACGCGGGCGAGCGAGTTGTAGCCCAGAAGGTTGGCAGGCTGGAAGCGCGGGATTTCGACCTGCACCTGCACGAGGTTGCCTGTGGGTAGCGGGCGCGCGGCAGCGCGCTGGAGGTCGGTTCCGCCCTCGAACAGCATCTGGATGCGTCGTCCTGAGATGTCAGGGTAGTCGGGGCTGCGGTTGGGTAAGGTGGGCATAATCTCCCACGGCAGCGGTCGGATTACGGCAGCGGAACCGCCCTGCCAGCGCATATCGTCCACATAAGCGCGTACATTGAGCGTGATAGGCACAACATCGCTGGTCTGCGGCGTGCGGCGGTCGCGCACCTCGTAGTCGCCGAAGAGCGTCTTGCCATGCTCGCCGACACCGATAGGCGTGACCGCGCCCGACGAGTCGCGGAAGCGCGTGTGCACCTCGTAGGCGGTCGTACCGTCTCGGTTGCCGTTGAACAAGTTTGCCGATGTGTTGCCTATGCCCACCGTACCGACGCCTGTGAGCGCGAGCGGGTTCGCGATGCCGAACCGCCAGCCTGCGCCCGTCGTAAGCGAGGCGGGGTCATCCCCGCCGTAGGGGGGTACCTCCAGCCCGCCGCCCGCAGCAGGACGGTCAATCCCCGGCGTCTCAAGTGCCAGATCCGAGGTCCAACCGCTGCTGCCGAAGCGCACCTGCAGCTCGTACTGCTCACCCGGCGAGTAGAAGTTGCTGCCCGACGCCTGAATGCTGATCGATTGCACCGCGACATAGTCTAAATTGGGGTTATCGCGTGGTGGGTTCGCGGTCTGACGCGGCGCGAGGGTGTATTCGACGCGCGTTATGCCAGGCCCTATCAGCTGGATGCGCAGCGGCTGCGGATTGGAACCCGGTTTGAAGTTCCAGACCACCACATAGAAAGTGTCGCCCCATTCGAGCGCGTCGGGATAGCGCGGCTCCAGCTCGTCGGGACGCATGGTTCCGTTCAGCACGGCATCCGCGTCTTCCTTGCGCGTCGTAACGGACACCTTGAGTTTGGAGTAGTCAGAGCCATCGGTAGTGGTGGTTCGTTCAGGTTCACGGATAACCTCTCCCAATCCTGTTTCTGGGGCGGTCGATGCCACTCCCAGCACATTGTAGGCGTATACGATTCCCTCGTCGTCCGCCACATAGAGCCAATCATCGAGCATCGCAGGCGAGGCAAAGACGGTGTTGCCGTACAAATCCCAGCCTTCGAACGCCTTGCCGTTGCGGCTGTTGACCTGCTCGTCGGCGTGCAGAGCGAGCAGCACTCCGGAGTTCGTGGCGACGACGACCGCAGGGCGCACATCGCGTGGGGTGCCGTTCTCGTCCGTGTCGCGCACATATGTGAAGATGGGCGAGCTGAAAATCTGTCCGCCTAAGTTCTCGCTAATATGCAACAGGTCGCCTGTGTCCGCGTTGAAGGCGATGATGCGCGCGTTGATGCCCCCCACATAAACGATGTTCGTCGGAACCCCGCGATAGGGCAGGTTCTCCACTACCAGCGGCGAGCTGTAGAAGAACGAGAAGAACCCTATAAGCGGCGCGCCGATGGCGGGACGCGCCCACACCAGCGAGCCGTTGTTTGCCTTGACCGCGTAGAGGCGTCCGCCCTCAACACCGCCTGTGGTGAAGTAGACGCGCCCCAGCGCAACCGCAGGTGTAGAAGTAATCGGCTCGGCGGGGTTCTGGTCTTCAGGCGGGTAGACCCACGCGACGCGCTCATCCTGAGGGGTGTTGGGGTCGTCTTGCGCGAACGGCTTGAGCGCAATCAGGCGTCCGAACTGGTTGCCCCCCTCACTGCTGCCGATATAGAGCAGGCGGTTGGCAGGGTCGTAGGCGGGCGTGGAGACGAACGCCGCGCCGAACCGACTGTATTCCCACCGGAAGTAGGTGCTGGGGTTTTCGGGGTCTAAGTCGGTGTTGATGAGGTAAACCGAGCCAGAGGGGTTCCCGATCGCCACAAGGTTGTCATTTTCAAGGATGAGTGGCGAGGCGTAGCTGAAGCTGGTGGAGCTGGCAGGCTTGACAATCCAGTAGATTTTGGTCTCGCCGCGGCGTGTGCCGTTCTCGCCGTCGCCGAGCGCGTCGACAGCGTAGACTGCGCCGTTTTGCGCGCCGAACACGACCACCCAGCGCGTGTCGGTGCTGTTGCCAACGCGCACGCGCACGCGCCCAACTGCGGGCGTGGAGAACACGGCGTTGTTCAGCCCGTCCGCGTTCACCACACGAATCGCGTCGGCAATCACACGCTGCGCGCCTGCCGTCACATCCTCAGGCGAGAAGTTGTTCACCTCGATTTCGTAGGTTCGCCCACTGCGCATCTGCACGGGCACCCTGTTCAGCAACACCCAGCGTCCCCCGAAGCGTTGGTCAACGCGCACGCGCAGGAGGCCCCCCTCGTGTTCGATCACATACTGCGCTTGACGCGCGTTCTGATCGTCGGAGGGGAACCATGCGAACACATAGTATTGCCCTGTGTCGGGCACTTGGATTTTCCAGTAGGCGCGCTGGATGTTGCCCGCGTCGTCGGTGGGGGCGATTTCGTGATAGAGCCGCTCGTAGCGGTCGTCCAGCGCGTTGTTGGGCGTGAACGCGCCTGCCGTGAAGTTCGCATCTTCGTCATCGTACACTTGCCCTGCGGCTTGGTTGGGCAGGTCGGGCACGCGGAGCGTCCAGCGCACGCGCGCACCGCGTGTACCAATTGGGTTTTCGACGCAGGTAATCGTGCCGTTGCCGTTCGCGATGTAGACCAGGTGGTTGGTAGGGTTGAGCGGGCTGCGAATCGCGACGGGCGAAGCTTGCACGGTGCCGTAGTCAGGCACGAAGCGCACCGCGTCCGCCGCCACAATCGGCGTGATTGCCAGTGGATAGTCGGGACTGGCAGGACGGATGAGGTTGCTGAGCGTGACGACAATCTCGGTGTTGCCGTCGTGGTAGAACGCGCGGTCGCCCAGCGGTTGCCAGCCGCCCAGCGTCTGGTTCAGATAGAAGGTGGTGGAGGCTCCCGTGGCGTCGGCGACCTGGTACTCGGCTTGGCGCGCGTACGGCACGGGCAGTCCGCCAATGCGTGTCTCGCTGCTGGGCACATAGACAAACACGCGGTAGTAGCCAGGTGGCAGCTGCCCGCTGCGCCAGGTGAAGCGTGCGACGGTCGGCGTAGGGTCGCCGGGGTTTATCGGCTCGCGCGCGCATTCGGCGTACTGATAGGGCACGGTCGTATTGGGATTGTCTAAATAGGGATCGGTTGCGCGCTCGGCGTCGGATGGCGTCTTCCACGCGCCTGGAGGCGACGAACTGGTTAGGGCAGGGTTGTCGTTGTCCACCACCACAGGCTGGCGGATGGAAGCTGCATCGGGCAGCGTCCACGCCAGCAGGAAGTTTGCAACGCTATTGCGGGCGTTATCGGTCGTGCCCGTGCGCTGATTGCTCCCGCGATGCGTTGACCAACTATCTTGCGCGAACGCTGTTATTAGTGTCGCCGCGCCTAAAACCGTCCCAATCAGTATGCGCTTCATCCGATGCCTCCGAGTCGATGTTTGCCCCACCATCATATCAAAAACCTCCCCTATCAGCGGAGCTGGGCTTGCGCAGCGGATACGAACCGCTCAGCTCCGGTCGATCCAGCGTGCTCCAAACGATGGAGCTGTTGCTGAAGCCCAGATTGTCCTGTGTCTCGCGATAATCGCTGGCTCTGAGTTCGAACACCTCGCCTGGGAACTCGCGCGTGTCGAGGCTGCTGCCTGAGCGCACGAGTGTGGTCCCCGTGTAAGCGTTCACGATAAGCACATTGCCGTTTTCCAGATAGCGTGCCTGCCGCGGCTTGAAGAGGATGGGGCGCAGCAGGTTGCCGTTGCCGTCCTCCGCGAGATCGTTGCCGTTCAGCCGTCGGCGAACGGAGTTCGTGTAGACCTCGTTAGTGAGCATCCATGAGACATCCAGTGTGTCGCCGATGGTTCCCGTGGTGGGCACGCGCAGTTCGTAGACGCCTGTGCTGGTGGTCACCAGCAGGTACAGTCCTGCGCTGCCTCGCCCGCTCGCGCTGCGCTTGGCGGTGTCTATCGACACGGGCGCGAGGATGGGCACGATGCGCCCGTCAGGCAGGCGCATGCGTCGGATGTAAAGCGTTTGGTCTTGCCCGTTCACAATCAGTTGGAGCGTAATCATGCCTGCTTCGGGTGTGAACGGCTCCTGCGGGGTGGGCACGTTGGTGCTGGCAGCTTCGAACGCGCTCACAGCGGCGTTCTGCACCAGCGTTGCGAAGCCAATGCGCGTCGCGGTGCCGTCCCAGTACTCAAACCGCTGCGCCGACACATACCGATAGGCACGCTCCAGTCGCTGGGAGGGCGTCATCCAGTATAGCACGCCCAGCATCGCGCCGAGCTGCGGATGTTGCACTGGCGCGCCCACGGTGAAGGTGTTCGGGTCTGCCACATAGCGATCCACGATGTCCACGACCCGCGCGTTGCCCGCGTCG
>CALAMM010000142.1 GCA_937925775.1 uncultured Fimbriimonadales bacterium | reverse complement strand
GGCGGGCGTGTTATCCGCTCGCGCGTGCTGCGACTGTGCGGGATTGGCGAATCGGACGCGGAAGCGCAGGTCAGCGACCTCGTTCGCAGCGAGAACCCCACGCTCGCGCCCTTAGCGAAACTCGGCGAGGTGCACCTGCGCATTACCGCGCGTGCCGACCGCCCCGACGACGCCGAGCAGATGATTGCGCAGATGGAGCAAGCCGTACGCGAGCGACTGGGCGCATACATCTACGGCGTCGACGAGACCACCCTGGAGCAGGCGGTGGTGCAGCGTCTCCACGAGGCGGGGCAGAGCCTCGTGGTTGCCGAATCCTGCACGGGTGGACTGCTGGGGCATCGCATCACGAGTGTGGCGGGCAGCTCGGCGGTGTTTCTCGGCGGGGTAATCTGCTACAGCAACGCGCTCAAAGAGGCCCTGCTGGGGGTGCCACGCGCCGTCCTTGAAACGCACGGCGCGGTGAGCGAGCCGACGGCGCGCGCGATGGCGGAAGGCGTGCGCGAACGACTCGGCGGATGGTGGGGCGTCGGAATCACGGGAATCGCCGGTCCTGGCGGCGCAACCCCCGAAAAGCCCGTCGGGCTGGTCTACATCGGCATCAGTGACCCGAACGCGACGGTAATCAAACGACAGATCTTCGCGGGCGACCGCGCCACCATCAAGTATCGCGCCACGCAATATGCCCTGTGGCTGCTGTATCAGGGAGTGAAACACGGCGGATGCGACTTTTTATTGCAGCATTAATCTCGGAGGAGGTGCGTGAAGCGTTGGTGCAGGCGCGGGCAGCGTTGCAGCGCGCTGTGCCCGACCGCGCCCTGCGCTGGGTCGCCCCTGAAAACTATCACATCACCCTCCTCTTCTTGGGCGAGCAACCTGAAGAGCGCGTGCCCCACATCGTGCAGGCGATGGCGGCGGCGCGGCGGGGCGTGCCTCCCCTCGAAGTGAGCGTTCGGGGGCTGGGCGTGTTCCCTAACTGGAACCGCCCGCAAGTGCTGTGGGCGGGCGCGCAACGGGGCGCAGCAGAGCTGACCCAAATTGCAACCGCCTTGGAGAAAAGCCTCCTGCCCACGCCATCTGGCAAGCCGTTCCATCCGCATATCACGCTCGCACGGCTCAAAACGCCCTGCCACGACGCCGATGGACTGAAAAAACGGCTGTTTGACGCCACCCAACGCCTGCTCCCCGCTGACTTTGGCGCGTTCGAACTCCGCGCAATCAGCCTGATGCGCAGCACGCTCACCCCCGACGGCGCCATCTATACGGAGCTGGCACAAGTGGAGCTCACCGAAAACAGCCTCTGAGCAGGGGGGTATACTTTCCCGCACAGGAGCAGGCAAGCTGCATCTGCCCTCAGGGCAGATGAGGATCGCAACGATGGAACGCGAGCGGGAGTTTGTCTCGATACGCTGGGTGGTGGCGGGCATCCTGACAGGGATTGTCGGGGGCTTGCTGCTTAATCGGGCGGGCGGTGCCGAGTCGCCTCTGTTCGAAACAGTCGCGCTCGGTGGCGACTTGTTCATTCGTTTGCTGCGCATGGTGATTGTGCCGTTAGTGGTCGCGTCGCTCATTACGGCAGCGGCGGGGCTGGATAGGCGTTATCTGGGCAGGCTGGGCGGCATTACGCTCATCTATTACACGACCACAACGGTGCTTGCCGCCGCGCTGGGACTGGTGATTGTGAACTTGGTTGACCCTGGCGTGGGCGCGGCGCTGCAGGGAACCGAGCTGCCCAAAGAGTTGCAAGAGCGTCAGCCCCCCACCTTCGCCGACCTGCTGCGCAACCTCATCCCTGCCAATCCCATCGATGCGCTGGCACGCACCGACATGCTCCAGATTATTAGCTTTAGCCTGATTGTGGGCATCGCGCTGAACATGATGGGCGACCGCGCTCAGGTAGTGAAGCAGTTCGTGGGCGAGGTACTGGAGCTGTCGATGGTGATTGTGCGCTGGGTGCTTTATCTGTTGCCGATTGGCGTGGCGCTTCTGCTTATGCGGGCGATTGGGCAGGCGGGGGTAGAGGTGTTTGCGCCGTTGGCGAAGTATATGGGCGCGGTGCTGGGCGGGTTGGCGTTTCACGGCTTAATCGTGCTTCCCATGCTGGTGTGGTTGCTGGGGGGTGTGCCCCCGTGGCGGTTCTTGGCAGGGATTGTGCAGCCGATGATTACCGCGCTCAGCACCAGCTCCAGCGCGGCGACACTGCCCGTTACGATGCGCGCGGTGGAACGCGAGCTGCAAGTGCCGGGCTATATCAGCCGCTTCTGCATCCCGATTGGCGCGACGGTGAACATGGACGGCACGGCGCTCTACGAGGCGGTCGCAGCGTTGTTTATCGCGCAAGCCTACGGCATCCAGCTGGAGTTCACCCAGCAGGTGGTGGTGCTGTTCACGGCGACGCTGGCGGCAATCGGCGCAGCGGGCATTCCCAGCGCGGGGCTGTTCACGATGGTCATCGTGTTGCAAGCCGTGAACCTACCGCTGGAGGGCATCGGGCTTATCTTGGCGGTTGACCGAATTCTGGATATGTTTCGCACGATGGTGAATGTGGAGGGCGACGCGGGCGGCGCCGTGATTTTGACGAATATCGTCGGCAGGAAGTAAGTGGGGTATCCTCTGGGGTGGAGGCGACGATGCGACGCTGGCTCGGAGGCTTGGGAGCCTGTATCTTGCTGTTGGCGTGTCGTCCTGAGTCTGTTGAGCAGGCTTCCCAAGATTGGGTTCCCTCGCTGCGGATCGTGGAGCGCGGCAAGGAGTATGACACGGTGCGCTATACGCGCGGGGGCGTTCCGCTCTATGCCGAAATCTACCGCCCGCCCGACCGCCGCAAGGCATCGCCTGCTGTGGTGCTGTTGCCGGGCGGATTTGTGGGGGTGAACGCGAACCACCGCCAACTGGCGCGTCGGCTCGCTCAGGCAGGCTATCTGGTGGCGCTGCCTCACCTGCGCGGGCAAGGCAAAAGCGGAGGGGTCATCGACTTCGGGTTGGAAGATGCTGTCGATGTGCGCGGTTTAGCGAAGGCACTGCCGCAGGTGGGGGGCGACGGTAGGTATGCCTATGTGGGCGTCTCGCTGGGAGGCGCGATTGCGTTCAACGCCGCGCGCAACGACCCCGATGTGCGCGGAATCGCGTGCCTGCTCAGTCCGACCGACTTCCGCGAGCAGCGCGCTCTGCTCATACACTACGGGCGCACGGAACGCGCCCGACGCTGGGACTCATGGATTGGTGGCTCGCCCGACGAATGCCCCGAATGCTGGGACGAACGCGACCCGCTACGCCATGTGCGCGAGGTGAACGCGCCTATCCTGTTCGTTCAGGCGGGCGAGGATGTGCTTATCCCCGTGGGGCAGGCGGCGCGCTGGCGCGCGGTGCGACAGCAGATGGGACGCACGGTGCACACCGTCGCGCTCGCTAATGACGGCACGCCGTGGCACGGCAAACTCAAAGAACGCCAGCAAAGCGTCCTGCCGTTCACAGGCTGGGGCGACCTGAACGAAGATCATCTGGTGTTCTTCCCTGAAATGCCCCACAAAACAAATGAGGCTATGTGGGACATCACTCTGAGGGCGTTAGCACGCTGGTTTGAGGAGGTGGTGCATGCGCCCTGAGCCGCTCCCATTCCGAACCGCCCCCCCTGTGCAGGAGCGCGGTTGCTCGGTCAGCCCCGCCCAAGCGACTGGGAGCAAACGCTTTCAGTGGGTGGAAATCTTTCGCGGTCTGGCGATTTTGGAGGTGGTGTTCCACCATGCCTCAGGGCGGTTTCTGGGCATGTTGGATCGTGAAGGTGGGGCATGGCTGGCTTTGGCAGTGCTGAACCGCACGCTTCATTACGCTGTGCCCGCGTTCCTGATGATGACCACATTTGCGCTGACGCTCTCGTTGCTCCGCGAATTTCGCTTGGGGCGCTACTTCGCCAATCGCGCCTTGCGTGCCCTGCTGCCCTACCTGCTCTGGAGCGGACTATATCTCTTCTACCGCTTTTACGCTTTTGGCGTGTCGCCCGACTGGTCGCGCTGGGCAGACTATCTGTTCTGGGGCAAGGCGTATTTCCATCTCTATTTTCTGGCGGTGGCGATGCAGCTCTATTTGCTGTTGCCGTTGCTGTTGCCCGTCGCGCGTCTCCGTCTGCCGTTCTGGGCGGTGCTGGTTAGCATCGTCGCCCTTACGATGGCAGTGTACTGGTTCAATCGGCTGGTCTATCGTGTGCCGTACACGGGCAGTTATGTGTTATGGTATACGCCTGTCATCTTGCTGGGGCTGTGGTTAGCGACTCAGGAAAGCCGCTTAGGGGAGGTTCTTCGTCGGGGTTGGCTGTTGGCGTTGTTGTGTGCCTGCGTGGGGTTGTGGCTCTATCTCCCGCTCGCGTTGCAGGCGCTGCGCGGCTTTCCCGTAAATACTTTTCAATATCAGGTGGGCAACTGGCTTTTTACGACGGGTGTGAGTTTCCTGTTGTTGGCAGTGGCATATTGGCTAAGTCGTTGGGAGAACAGGGCAGTTCGGGGGGTACAGCTGCTGGGGCGCTACTCGTTGCAGATTTACCTGTTGCATCCGCTCATCCTAAGTGAGTTAGGTCGCTGGAGCGTTTCTGGTGCGTTGCAAGTGCGCTGGGGGTTGCCGCTATTTGTGGGGTTGGCGTTGCTGGTTCCGTTTGGGGTGGGGTGGTTGTTGGCGCGTGTACCCCGCGTTTCCATCGCCATCTTCGGGCGTGCTTAGCCGAGCATCAGTGCCAGTAGTGCCTTCTGCGTATGCAGCCGATTCTCTGCTTGGTCCCAGACCGCCGATTGCGTGCCGTCCAGCACGGCGTCGGTAATCTCCTCGCCGCGGCGCGCGGGCAAGCAGTGGAGGACGATGGCATCGGGCTTGGCACACCGCAGCAACGCCTCGTTCACTTGATAGGGCAGGAACTTCCGCAGGCGTGCCTCGCGCTCGGTTTCGAAGCCCATCGAGACCCACACATCCGTGTAGATGACATCGGCATCGGCGACAGCGGCGCGTGGGTCGTGCAACAGCTCCACCGAACCGCCAGACAGGGTAGCGAACGCCCGCGCCTGCTCCAAAATCACTTCCTGCGGTGCATAGCCCGCGGGCGTGGCGATGCGCACGCGATGCCCCAGCAACGCCGCCAGCAGCGTAAAACTGTGGCACACATTGTTGCCGTCGCCCACCCACGCCAGCGTCAAGGGCTGGGTTCCTTTCCGTTCTTGCACCGTCATCAGGTCGGCTAACGCCTGACAGGGATGCTCGCGGTCGCTCAGCGCGTTGATGACGGGCACATCGGAGAAGCGCGCGAGCTCTTCCAGCGTGGTATGCAAAAACACCCGTGCAACCACCCCCTGCACCCATCGCCCCAGATTACGGGCGATGTCCATCACGGCTTCGCGTTTGCCCATCTGGATGTCGCTTTGCGTAAGGTACACCCCGTGCGCCCCCATCTGATACAGCCCAACTTCCAGCGTGACGCGCGTGCGCAGCGAGGGCTTCTCGAAAATCAGGGCGAGCGCAGTGGGACGCGCAAAACGGAACAGCTCTTGTGCTGAGTGCGTCGCGCGTTTCATCGCGTGCGCCAACTCCAGCACAATCCGCGCCGTGCGCGGGTTCAGGTCGGCAACCGAAAGATAGTGCGTGGGCGGGTCAGACGCCAGCCAGCTCGCCTTTGCTTGCTCGTAGGTCATCATCGGTCGGTCTCCGCGAATCCCAGTTTACCCGAAAGCGGAAGGGTAGAATCGTAGTGTGATACGCCTTGTGGAAGCGAGGCACTACAAGTGCCTGCGATATATCCGACAGCCGTTAGAGCCGTTCCAGATACTGGTGGGCGCGAACGCCAGTGGAAAGACCACCTTCTTGGATGTGGTGGGCTTTCTTCAGGACTTGCTGCGCAGTGGCGTGGAGCAGGCAGTGCGCAAGCGGGCGCGTACACTGAGGGAACTGGTCTGGATGCAGCAAGGCGATACTTTCGAGTTGGCGGTGGAAGTATCGCTGCCGACGCCACTTCGTGAGAGCCGAAAGCCCTATACTCTTGCACGATACGAAGTGCAACTCTCCACTGCGGAAACAGGCGAAGTTTGCATTCAGGCAGAGAACCTGTGGCTTATAGACGAGACGCGCCGTTCAGAAGAGGCAGAAACGTCTCAGTTGGAGCTGTTCCCCAGCGAGCCGAAACCACGGCCGACGATAATTACAGGGCGAACGCCTGCAGGCTGGCGCAATGTGGTGCGGCGCGGCGAGGGCGGGCGCGTCTATGTGAAATCGGAGACTACAGACTGGAACATCGGATTGCGTCCTATGTCGGGTGAATCCAGCCGTGCCAGCGTGCCCGCTGAAGAGCGGTTTCTCGCGGCGCACTATGTGTTCGATGTGCTTCTCAAAGGCGTCCAATTCTTGAGGCTCCACAGCGAACGGATGCGTCTTCCCTGTCCTCCCGATGCGCCACGCGAGTTCCAGCCCGATGGCTCGAACTTACCTATCGCCGTACGCCAACTTCAGCAAGCGGACAACGCGTTCCAACGGTGGATTAAGCATGTGCGCACCGTGCTACCGGATGTGCAGCAGATAGAGGTCCGAGAGCGTGAATCTGACCGTTATCTCTATTTAGAGATGCACTTATGCACGGGGGCGCGAATCCCCTCGTGGCTTATGTCCGATGGCACACTGCGTTTCCTCGCGCTCACGCTTCTTGCGTATCTGCCCAGCTCGGGCAATGTCTACTTGGTGGAAGAGCCAGAGAACGGCATTCACCCTCGGGCTATTGAGGCAGTTTATCAATCGCTTTCGTCGGTCTACGAGTCGCAGGTGCTGTGCGCAACACACTCGCCGATTTTTCTGAATGTCGCGCAGTTGAACCAACTTCTCTGTTTTGCTCGCACGCAGAGCGGCGCAACAGCCATCGTGCGGGGCGACGCACATCCACGCCTCAAGGCTTGGCGCGGCGAGACGGCGTTAGGCAATCTCTTGGCAAGCGGCGTGTTCGGATGAAGGATCTTATCGTGTTAGTGGCAGACAAAGACGCAGAACAAGTCCTCAAGGCGTTGCTGAGCCATCGCCAACAATCACTACGCATACGGGCTGTCGATTATGATATTTTTGTGCATCCTGAGCGCGACGGTGGTGTTCGTAGTCGCTGTGTGGAGTTTCTCCGCGCCTACACGAGAGAGTATCGCTACGCGCTCGTTATTTTTGACTACGAAGGTTGCGGCGCGTCGCAAGAAGTAAGCGAATTGGAGACTGAACTTCAACAATCGCTGAGTGCTTCGGGTTGGCACGACCGAGTCGCCGTCATCGTGATTAGTCCAGAACTGGAGAGTTGGGTTTTCTCACCTTCGCGCCGTGTAGCAGAAGTAATTGCCGACAACCAACGCGAAATCTACAACAAGTACTACGACCCTACTACGCGAGGTAAACCTACACATCCGAAGGAGACGATGCTGCAGATAATGCGTGAAGCGAAAGTACAGCGATCGTCCGCGCTGTTTTACGAACTGGCACAGAATGTGAGTCTCGAAGGCTGTTCAGATCGCGCGTTTCAGAAGTTAGTAGGCGTGCTACGAGAGTGGTTCGGTTTAGCACACCCTGCCCCGTGAGGTGCGTTTCAACTCGTGGGCGTGCGCCATGTTCCAGAATGCCGTCAGCGTGTCTCAAGCCACCGTTGCACCTGTTCCACGCATCGTTCTGTGGCGCCCTGATGTTTGCGGATGAGTTCCGCGGCTTGCTGGGCGATTTGCTCGCGGAGTTTGGGGTCGTGTAGCAGGCGAAGGATGCCCTCGGCAAGTTCGGCAGCGGTCTGCACTTCGAAGCCGACGCCTGCGGCTTTGGCGAGCTGCGCGATGTCGCGGAAGTTGTAGGTATGGGTTCCGAAGAACACGGGTTTGCCGTGCGCGAGGGGCTGGAACAGGTTCTGCCCGCCCAGCGGCGCGAACGCCCCGCCGACAATCGCCACATCGGCGACACTATAAAGGCTCGCCAGCTCGCCGAAGGTGTCCAGAATCACCACCTGCGCGTGCTGCCCCTCAGGCAGGGGGAGCTGAGTGCGTCGGTAGGTTTTCCACCCGCGCGTCTGCAGCAGGCGTTCCACCTCAGCCACGCGCTCCAGGTGACGCGGGGCAAGCACGAGACAGGTTTCAGGGAGTGCGCGCTGCACCTGCTGGTAGGCGTCGGCAATCAGTTGCTCCTCTTCTGGGGTGCGCGTGCTGCCCACCACGATTACGGGAGCGCCTTCGGGAAGGGAGAGTTCGCGCCGCCATTCGTCCGCGCTGCGTCCCAGTGCGCTTAGTGCTTGGTCGAACTTCGTGTTGCCGCACACCTCCACCCGCGAGGGGGGTGCGCCCAGCGCGATGAACCGCGCGGCGTCGCTGGGCGACTGCGCACAGATAAAGTCCACACAGCGCAGCATCCATGTGTAGATGGGGCGCGATTTAGGCGCACGCCTTGCCGTGCGGTCGCTAATCCGTCCGTTCAGCACCAGCACGCGCCCGCCCCGACGCTTTTGTTCCGTGAGCAGGTTCAGCCACAGCTCCGTCTCAAAGAGGATGAGCATGCGTGGCTGGATGCGCCTCAACGCGCGCCGCACAGCAAACGGCAGATCGAGCGGGAAGTAGATCCAATAGTCCACGAAGTCGCGCAGGGAGCCTTGCGCGGTCTGCTGTCCTGTGGGCGTGGTGGTGCTGAACACGATTTCGTACTCAGGCAACACCTGACGCAGCCGTTTGACCACAGGTTGCGCGGCGAGCGTTTCGCCCACCGAGACGCAGTGGATCCAGAGGCGGGGCTTGCCCTGAGGTGGCGGTACGGGCACAAAGCCGAACCGCTCCCACCAACGGTCGCGCCACGAGCCGCCGAGCACGCGCCCCACCACATACAGCAGCCACAGCGGCGCTGTGAGCAGGAGCAGGAGATTGTAAGCGAGGCGGGTCATGGTTTGCCACCTCGTGCTATCGCTTCGGCGCGCGCTTCCAGCTCGTTAATCGCCCGCTCCAGCTGCTCGGCGAGCTGGGCGAAATCGTCTTTGTCAGCGTCTTCGGGAACCCACACGGGTTGCCCAATCAGGAACGCGCCTTTGGCGAACGGCAGCGGGATGAGGTACCGATCCCAAGTCGGCAACAGAAGGCGCGGGTACGCACTCACGCCTGCAGGGTAGATGGGTGCCCCTGCTTTTTGGGCAATCAGCAGCGCGCCCGGCTGGAACTTGCCACTGGGTCCACGCGGTCCGTCGGGCGTGAAGGCTAACACTGCGCCTTTTTTCACCTCGCGCGCGGCCTCCAACGCGGCGCGTACCCCGCCCCGACTGGTGGAGCCACGCAGCGTGCGGAAGCCGAACCGCGTGAAAATCTCGTTCTGGATGTCGCCGTCGCGCGAGAGGGAAATCATCGCCAGCACGCCCCGACCGCGCATAAAGTTCGCAGGGATCAGCGTGCGCCCGTGCCAGGAGACCATCACCGCGCCCGTGCCCTCGCGCAGATGCCGCTCAATCGGCTCCCAGCCTTCCACATACAAGCGCACCGTGCGTCCCAGCCCGCGCGCCAGCGCGTAGCCCAGCCTGCCCAGCCGTTTCGCCCGTCGCAAATCCCGCTCCGAACGCTCGACGACCACAAAGGGGATTATACCGATTTCCGCACCGTTGGAACCGAGCTGTCAGGGGCGCACAGCACAGGAATTGAAGTTCGTGGCGCGAATCTCGGCGTTATGCAGACGATTTTTGCGGCGACTTGGTGGTTCGGGCGGATTGGTGTGGAGGCGGCGTATCAGCGCTGGCAGGAGTCGAAGGAGAGCGATTCGGCGCTGCGATTGCTGGACGCTGTGGTGGAGGGAGCGGCGGCGGTGGAACGCGACCCGCAGGTGCTGTCGGTGGGGTATGGGGGCTTGCCCAATCGCGACGGCGAGGTGGAGTTGGACGCTGCCGTGATGGAAGGCTCACGCCTAAGCGCAGGCGCGGTAGCAGGAGTGCGTGGGGTTCTGCCCGCTATCTATCTCGCGCGGGATGTGATGCAGCACACGCCTCATCTGATGCTGGTGGGCGACGGCGCGGTGCGCTTCGCGCTCCAACAGGGCTACGAACCTCAGCAGTTGCTCACTGCCGAGTCGTTGCGCCGCTGGCAAGAGTGGCGCAGGCAGCGCACCGCGCCGAAAGAGGTCTCCACCGAGCGTAGCCCTGCGGAAGCACACGATACGGTGGGCGTGCTGGGATGGAACGCGGGGCATCTGGTAGTCGCCTGCACGACCAGCGGGTTGGCATGGAAGATGCCAGGCAGGGTGGGCGATTCGCCGATAGTGGGCGCAGGGCTGTACGCTGACAACGAGGCGGGCGCAGCAGTTTGCACAGGCGTCGGCGAGGAAATCTGGCGATTCGCGTTAGCGTCGCGGGTGGTCGAGGCGATGCGGGCTGGCTACTCAGCCCAGCAGGCGTGCCAACGCAGTGTGGAGTTTATGCTCCGTCGTCTGCCCGAAGTGGCAGCCCACCAGTGCGCCGTGATTGCCATCCGCGCCGACGGCGAGTTCGGACTGGCAGCCACTCAGCCCGAGCGGTTCGAGGCGTTCGTGTGCCGCGACGGCGCTATCGAACGGGTTCAGGCAAGCAGCGGCTAATATCGCGTATCGGCTCCCCGCGACGGCTGTAGCCAGTATCGCGCGAGTCCCTCCTCCTCATCCCGCTGCGCCAGCCCCAGCTGGACAAGCTGCTCCAGATAGTCGCGGGCTTCCGCGAGCGTGAGGTTCAACACCAGGCTCGCTTCCGCAAGGGTGATGGCTCCGCCGTTCTGCAGGGCTTGGGCAGTGAGGAGCTGTTCGCGTCGGCGCGGCTCTTCAGTTTTCTGCTCCTTGTACCCCTGCCAGAATAGCCAACCGCCGAACGCTACCATGCCCCACAAGAGCAGTGTCTGGCTCAGCAGTCCGCCCCATCCGAAGGCACGCCAGCCCCGTGCGCCCCAGCCAGCGTGCAGCTGCGCCCAAACAGAATCGGCAAGATTCCCTGTCCAAAGCACAACTACGATGACGCCGACCACTGCAAACGCACCACCAATCGCTTGCTTCCAGAGATAGGCGGGCAACGCGTCTAAGGCGGTCTGCAGCGAGTGCAACGTCTCAAACTGACGCTGATGCCCACGCAGCGCCGCATACATACTCGCACAGTGATAGCCAGCGAGGAGCGGCGTCATAACAAGCCACAAGGTTTCTTGAGGAGACGCGCCGCTGCTCGAAAGCGCGAGCAGGACGCCCCAGAGAACCAGCGCACCTCCGAACCAGAGCAAAGCACGAAGAGGACGCCCTTGAAGCAGATGTCCTAACCCCGGCAGAATCAGAGACACCACACCGTACTCCCAATATCGACCTAAGCTCTCTTGACGCACCTGCACCGTGTTCCTCCCAAGTGACGATATTTTACCTGTGACTGGGTATCTATTTTCAAGGAAAGCCCTTAGCTTACCGTATAGGGAGAGTTGAAAGCGTTTCGGATAGGGAGCCGATAAGACACTGGAGCGGGCAGCGGGAATCGAACCCGCACCGCCAGCTTGGAAGGCTGGAGCTCTACCATTGAGCTATGCCCGCTCGCTCCTACCCTCTGTAGTGCCTCTTCAGTCCACCATACACTATGCGTTGTACCCATCACGAACCTGACATGAAGCAGGCTGGCGGTATGCACCACACTGCCATCCCGTTTTTCACAGGCGAACGGGACAGAAACCCGATTTTCCGTGAGGGGCTTCTCGCAGGGGGCTTGCAGGAGTTTCGCGAGGGATGGTGTATACTCTCTCTCGCGCTACCGTAGCCCGAACCTGCGGTAGAACCTCGCCTACCTGTTCTGCAATCTTACGGCAGGAATTAGGGCGTTTTCAAGGAATTACTTAAGTATCGCCTATGCCACATAGGAAATCGCTGGAAAGCCGACGACGCATGCTGGTTGAGACGCCGCTGTTCAACCTGAAGTTCATGCCGAGCTTGCTGCTGTTGCCAGATAGTTTACATATCTACCGTGCAACAGACGCCGCCG
>CALAMM010000141.1 GCA_937925775.1 uncultured Fimbriimonadales bacterium | reverse complement strand
CGGCATTCCTGCCGTCGCGCTCGAACCGATGTCCCAGCGCACTGCACGACGGCAGGAATGCCGTCGCACCAAGCGTATGATTTCTCACGGGAAGCATTTACGACGGCGCCCCCGCCGTCGTCTGTGGCATGGGCATCCTCGCCGTCGGGGCGTTTGCAGGTGGATTAGCTGGTGCGCGACGGCGGGGACGCCATCGTACCAAACGCCTCCTTTCACCCTCACCCGCTCTCCTCTTCCGCAGCGTGGGAGAGGGGCTCTGACAAGGGTACAACGCCTGAGTTCAACAAGCGCGGCAGGAACGCCGTCGCGCAAGAGCGAGGAACCCGATGAGTCCCTAGACTAACGGTGTTATCCCGGGCATGGGCACTGGATCCTGCGGCGTGGGCGAGTCGTAGTGGAGATTCATCACGCGCTCCACGAGGTTCAGTTTCGAGTTCATCGCCGCCTCCCAGGTCACAATCTTGCCCGTGTACGCTGACATGCGCCCCATAATCGCCGTGAGCGTGCTTTCGGCGATGGTGCGCGTCTCGTTGATGGGGCTGCCTTTGCGGATGCTCTCAATCAGCACGCGATGCTCCTCCACATAGGGGTTAAGCCACTGTTTGCCCGGCTCCCATGTCTCTTTACCGCGCACATAGAAGTTGGTGAACTGTTCCATCAGGGCGGTTCCAGCGGAGCCGACGACGAGGTTCGATACGCGATAGGCGGTGTTGTCCATCTGGCGGCACATCGCCAGCACGCGCACGCCGTTGGGATACTCATATTCAATCGCGAAATGGTCGTACACATCGCCGTATTCAGGCGCGGTGCGCACCTGCCTACCGCCCATCGCCATCGCCCGTGTGGGAACGCTGTCCATCACCCAGTTCATCACATCGATGTTGTGGACGAACTGCTCCACGGGCTGGTCGCCTGCGAGCCAGTTGTAGAACAGCCAGTTGCGGAGCTGATATACCATTTCACTCCAGCCCTGCTCACGCGGTCTGGGGGCGGGGCTGGCATCGTTGTAGAAGGCGTAGGCGGCGCGCAGCTCGCCGATATGCCCCGCGCGAAGGCGCTCGATGACGCCTTGATAGCCCGGATGCCACCGATACTGCGTGCCGGGCATCACGCCGAGCCGTTTCCGCCGGGCAATCTCGTCCCCGCGCAGCACCATCCGCACGCCTTCAGGACACACGGCGACGGGCTTCTCCATAAACACATGCTTGCCCGCCTCCATCGCCGCCAGAAAATGCACGGGGCGGAACGCGGGCGGCGTGCAGAGCAGCACCAGGTCAATCCCGCTCTCCAGCACCTTTTTGTAGGAGTCGAAGCCGAGAAAGCGCCGCTCGGGGGAAACTTCCACGCGCTCTGGGAACTGTTCCTTGAGACCTTCGTAGCTGGCGTTTAGCCGATCTTCAAACACATCGCCCAGTGCCCAGATGATGGTTCCCTTATCGGCGTTGAGGCAATCAATCGCGGCGCCCGTGCCGCGCCCGCCACAACCAACTAAACCGACCTTAATTCGATCCGAACCCTGCGCGTGCGCGAACTGCGCAATCGGCAGCGCGCTCAGCGCCACGCTCACCTTCAGAAACTCTCGCCGTGTGATGGTGTGGTTCATACTGTGCCAATTACGCTCAACGCGGTGAGAATCCTGCTACGGGTGCTTGCGACAGTCAAAAGAGATAGCGCGCCGTCGTGCAATCGTCCCAGTAAAACGCCGATAATTTCCACATATGGCAGATGAGGAGCGCACAGAGCAGGCGACGCCGCGCAAGCGGCAGGAGGCGCGTCGGAAAGGGCAGGTCGCGCGTTCCACCGAAATCAATGGGGCGGTCATCTTTCTCGCGCTGGTGCTTATGCTGCCGCTTGCCATGCGCTGGGGCGGTGAGCGGTTTTTGACAGCGTTTCAACACCAGCTCCTGCAGGCGGGGACGCTGCGCCTCTCAGACGCGCTGATGTGGAGCGCGCTTGCGTTCCTTGCGCCCCTACTCACGGCGGCGTTCTTGACCGCTCTGATTGCCAACGCGATGCAGGTGGGGCTGCACCTCTCCGCGCAGCCCCTGCAGCCTGACCTCAATCGGATTAACCCCCTGCGTGGGTTTCAACGGCTCTTCTCGCAGCGTTCGGTGGTGGAGCTGCTCAAAGCTGTGCTGAAGTTCGGGCTGATTGCGTGGGTGGCGTGGCGCACGCTGCAGGTCGAGACCGAGCGGCTCGTCGCGGCGTCGCAGTTGCCGACCCCGCACGCACTCGCCCCGATGGCGGACGCGCTCTATCAGGTGGGACTGCGCGTCGGGGTGCTGTGGCTCGTGCTGGCGATTCTGGACTATCTGTATCAGCGGTGGGACTTTGAGAAAACCATCCGAATGTCGCGCTACGAACTCAAAGAGGAATACAAACAGATGGAGGGCGACCCCCACCTGCGGGCGCGGATTCGCCAGAAGATGCAAGAGGCGGCGCGGCAGCGATCGATACGCGATGTGCGCCGCGCTGATGTGGTGGTGACGAACCCTGTGACCTATGCCGTGGCGTTGCGGTATGACCGCGCGTCGATGAGCGCGCCGCGCGTGGTCGCCAAAGGCAGGGGCTGGCTCGCGCAACGAATCCGCGAAGAGGCGTTGAAATGGCATGTGCCGATTGTGCCGAACCCGCCACTTGCCCGAAGCCTCTACGCGCAGGCGGAGGTTGGCGAGGAAATCCCCAGCACGCTGTATCAGGCAGTGGCGGAAGTGCTGGCGTATGTCTATCGCCTGCGTCGGGGCAGGCGGTAGGGATTCGGGGCGACATAGCAGCGAACTCGCCATTCCGAACTGAAGGCGAAGAATCCCTATACAGGAGCAACTCGGGTTAGACCACGACGCATTAGGGCTCCAAAGTCTCCAGCAGCGGCAGGGTGGGCAGCTCTGGCTCCACAAGCTCGCTCGCGCGGGTCAGCGGGTTGCGCCGCACACGCACGCACCGATCCGCTGCCTCGTTAATCTCCTCAAAGTGCGAGATCACCAGAATCTGGTCGAACCAGTTGCGCAGGTTGTTTAGCAGTTCCATCACATTCTGGCGTCGCTCGGCGTCGAGGGAGGCGAACACTTCGTCTAAAATCAGGAGTGAGAGGGGCTGTCCCGCGCGTTCGGTAATCAGGCGTGCGAGTGCAAGGCGCAGGCTCAGGTTCACGATGTCTTCCTCACCGCCCGAAATCACGGCTTTGCGATGTCCTTCGTCAATTACGGTGAAGCGGTACTCCTCGTCGATGTCCAGCTCAGTGTAGCGTCCGTTGGTGAGCGCGCTGAGGAACTCGGTCGCGATGCTGGCGAGTGTGGGGCGCAGGCGGGCGTTGAGTTCCGTGCGGAACTCCTGCAGCGCTTTGCGTAGCGTCTGATGCATCATCAGGTCGCGCTCTTTTTCGCGGAGCTGCTGCTGGAGTTGGGCGATCTGCTCCAGTCGCGCCTTCAGGTGGTCGCGCAACTCGGTCTGGCTGTTCAGTTCGGCGCGGCGGGCGGCGACGGAGCGTTCCAGCGCGTTCACGCGCTGCTCGGCTTCCTGATAGGCGTGCGCCGTCTGCAGGTAGGCATCTTCAGCGTAGCCCAGTTGCCTAATCTCTGTCTCGATCTGCTCCAGCAGAGCGGTCTTCTGGCTCAGCTCGGCTTTGGCGTCGTTGATTTGCTGGCGGAGTTCGTCGCGTTGTCGGATGACAGGCTTGAGCTCGAGTGCTTCCTCATAAAGGGGGCGTAGTCGTTCCGATTCCCGTCGCAACGCCTCGTGGCGTTCGAGGTCATAGCCTGTGGGCAGTGAGTCTAACTGTTGTTGCAGTTCCGCAAGTCGTCGCTCGGTGTGCTGGAGTTCGCGTTCGACGGCATTTCGGCGACGCAGTTCGCCCTGCAGTTGCTGCGCCTGCTGCAGCGTGGGCGTCAGCGCGTCAAGTTCCGTCTGCAAGCGCGCCTCTTCCTGGGGGTCGTATACGGGAATGCGGGCGAGTTGGCGCTGCAGGTCGCGAATCTGCTTTTCGAGCGTGTCGATCGGCTTCAGTTCGGTTTCCAGCTGGCGCAGTTGTGCCTGCAGCTGGGCGTATTGGTGCTGGGCGGTGTCGCGCTCCTGTTGGAGCTGTGTGAGGCGCGCGCGCATTGTTTGCGCTTGAGCAGGCTCTTGTTCGAGCTGCCTGAATTTCTGGCGGGCGGCGCGCAGTTGCTGTTCAGTCGCCTGCGCCTCGGCTTTTGCCTGCTGCAGCACGGCGTGATACGCCTCGCCGATGGGCTGCCCACAGGTGGGGCATTTGCTTTCCGTTCCGAGCGATTCGAGCTGCGCGATGCGCTCGCGTTGTTGGTGGAGCGTCGCGTGCAGACTGCGTGCGTGGGCGTCGGCGTCGGCGCGTTGCTGGCGCCAGTCGTGCAGCAGCGATTCCAGTTGCGCATCCGCTGCACTGAGGGCTTGCTGTCGTTGCTGGAGGGCGGTTTCCGCTTCCTGAACCGCCTGCTGGAGCGCGACGCGCGCCGTCTCCTTCTGGCGCAGGGCGTCCCGCTGCTGCTGCATGCTCTCGATTTGCGCTTCGATTCGGGCGCGTTCGGCAGCTTGCCGAGCAATCTGGCGCAGGCGTTGCAGTTGCCGCTGGAGCTGCTCTGCTTGTTGCAGGCGCGGCTGCAGGGCGTCCAGCGCCGATTGCTTCTGCGTCAGGTCGGTCTGTTCGGATTGCAACCGCGCCTGTTGTTGCAAGAGGGTCTCCTGTTGCGCTTGTAGCTGGGCGCGTTGTTGCGCCGCCTGAGCCAGCTGATCCATTTGCTCCAGCTCTCGTGCGATGTCGCGATAGCGTCGGGCGTCGGCTTCGATTGCTTTGTAGCGGTCGCAGGCGTGTTTGAGCTGTTCCCAGCGCGTGCGCAGCTCGTCGAGCCGTTTCTGGGCGTGCTGACGGTCATTATCCAGCAGGGCGCGCTGCTGGCTCAGGCGCATGTGTTGTTCACGCAAGGCGTTCTGGGCGTCGAACTGTTGCCTGGCGGCGTCGCGCTCTGCAGTTGCGGTTTCCAGTTCGGATTCTTCTGTGCGCAGGGCGATCTCAGTCTGCTGCAGTGTGGTTTCCACGCTCTGCAGTTGTTGTTCGAGGCTCTGCGGGTCGCCAATCGCCTGTTTGAGTCCGTTCACTTCCGCGTCCAAGGCGCGCGCCGCGACGGTCGCTTTGTCGTACGCCTCGGTGATGCGCTCGTAGCCGAGCATGCGACTGATTTCCTCGCGTCGCTTCTCCTTGCTGTAGCGCATAAACTCCAGCTCTTTCTGGCGGGCGCAGAAGCTGGTCTGGAACTGCAGGAGGTTCATGCCCAGCAGTTGCAGCACGCGCTCGTTCACGCTGCTGGTTCCGCGGGCGAGGGGGAGCCATGCGCCGTCGGTGTTCAGCTGCGCGAGTTCAGCTTCATTGAGACCGCGCCGTAGCCGATAGCGACGGTTGCCGAGTTCGAACTCCAGCGTGACGCGCACTTTCGCTCCGCCCTGCGACCAGAGGAAGCGTAGGGTGCTGGCGGTCTCACGCACCGCGCTCGCGCCGTACAACGCCCACAGGATCGCCTCCACGAGCGTGGTTTTGCCGGCGCCGTTCGCGCCGACAATCGCCGTCACGCCCTGTTCGAAGGCGACTTGCGCATGCGCATACTGCCGAAAGTTCTCCAGTTCCAGCGCAATCAGGCGCATCGGTTAACGGTCGTCTGTGTTGGGCGTTTTCGCGTCGACCTCTTCCTGCTCCCAGCGCGGCTCGGGCACGAGCAGGGTGAAGGTGCCGATAGGCGTCAGGTCGCGTCGTACGCCGTCCAAGAACGCCGCGCCTGCCCCCGACAGGTTGAACGCGGCGACGCCTCTAAAATCGATCTGCCCCTCACGCAATACAGCGCGCACCGAGTCGTACTTGCCCTGAATACGCAGCACGCCCTGCCCCATGTAGACCTTTAGTCGCTGATCGAGCGGGGGCTTGATGCGGGCATTGCGGGGCAGCTCTTTCACTTCCCGAAAGCCTTCAATCTGGACATTACCCTGTACCGTATTTATCACAAGATACCCCCGCCCGCGCACTACAAGTGTGCCCTCGCCGCGCGAGAAAAAGTTCAGCGGTTTGCCTTGCGCCGTGAGTGTTCCTGGCTTAGGTGGTTTCTGCGGTTGCTGCGCCTGAGCTGGCTTCGGTTGCTGCTGCCCATTGTGCTGATGGGTATGGTCGTGCTGTTGCGCAATGCCTACGACCAGCACTGCAAACGCCGTGATAAGTGCGATGAGTTTTTTCATCGATTGCCTCCAGCCTCGTCTACAATCAGTGAGTAAGTGTACCCGATAAGACGCGCCCGCTGTCCCAAAGATGGTTGAAAATCGGACCTTTCTCCATATTTCGGTCTGGTCGCTCGTTCAATGAGAAGGATCGAACTCGCCTTGACAGGAAGCAAGCTTCCTCTCGGGGGTCAATTTCGACCCTTTTGGGGCGGCAGGGCTGCGGAACTCGGTATAATCCCTCTTGTGGTTGTGGAGCGTTCGGAGCGGGATCTTCGCCGAGCGAAGCGGTTGGGCAAGTTGGGCTACGCGCTGGCGCGCGGGCTGGGGCGCACCGTACGGCTCTATGTGGAGGGCTGGGAGCCGATTGAACAGCATCTGCGCGAGGGCACGGGCGCGGTGATGGTCTCCTGGCACGGGCGCACGCTGATTCCCGCGAACTTTATGAAGGGGCGCGGCGTGCTGGCGATGATTTCGCTCTCGCGCGACGGCGACATCCAGAACGAGATTTTCACGCGCTTCGGCTTTCGCACGCTGCGCGGCTCCACCAGTCGGGGCGGGGTGCGGGCGGCGTTGGAGGCGGCACGCGAGGTGAAAAAAGGCGCGGTGTTAGCCTTCACGCCCGACGGACCGCGCGGTCCCAGCGGCAAGTTCCAGCCCGGCGCGCTGCTGATTGCGCAAAAAGCCGGCGCGCCCATCTATCCAGCGGGCATCGGCGCGTATCCGCGCATCCTGCTGCCCACCTGGGACAAGTACATGATCCCTCTGCCCTTTGCACGCGCGGCGTTCCTGATTGGGCAGCCCGTGTGGGTTCCAGAAGACGCCGATAAAGACGACTTCGCCCGCCTCGCCGAGCAACTGGAGCATACGATTAATGAACTGGAAGCGCGGGCGGAAGCAATTGCGCGGGGGGCGAAACCGTGACGCGCCTCGCCTACAACCTCTTCTTGCTGTTCACTGCGCCGCTGTGGCTGGTATATGTGGCGGCGCGTATACTGGGCGGCTCGTGGCGCGACCGCTGGCAGGAGCGGTTCGGCTTTGTGCCCGTGCCGCCGCCAAAAGACAGGCCGCGCCTCTGGATACACTGCGTGTCGGTGGGCGAGACGCTCGCCGCCCAGCCCGTCGTGAAGCTGCTGCGCCAAACGCTGCCCGACTACGAAATCGTGTTCAGCACCACCACGCCCACAGGACAGCAAACCGCGCAAAGCTCGCTGCGCGACTTCGTGGATTACTTCATCTACTTCCCGCTCGATTTGCCTTTCGCGGTGCGGCGCGTGTTGAGGCGTGTGCAGCCGCGCATGCTGATTCTGTTTGAGACCGAGCTGTGGCTGAACTTGCTAACCGAGCAGAGGCGTCGCAGGGGGCGCGTGCTGGTGCTGAACGGGCGGATTAGCGACCGCACGGCGGAACGCGCGCCCAAGTCGCGTCCGATTTATCACCACATGTTGCGCTGCGTGGATTTCATCTGCGCGCAGTCGCCCAACGACGCCGCGCGGTTTATTGCGTTGGGGGCGTCCCCATCGCGGGTGGATGTGTGCGGCAACACGAAGTTCGATCAGGCGTTAGGCGCGTTAGGGCGCAGCGCGGACGAGTGGCGGCGTGAACTATCGCTGCCAGAGGGCGCGCCAGTGATTGTGGTGGGCAGCACACGCGCCCCTGAGGAGGAGCAACTCATCGCCGACGCCTATCAGCAGGTGTTGCATTCGCTACCTGAAACCTGTCTTGTGCTTGCCCCGCGCCATCTGGAGCGCGTGGACGAGGTAGAGCGACTGCTGCAGGCGCGCGGGTGGCGCACCTATCGGCGCAGCCAACTGCCCCTGCCCAGTGGTCAGCACGCGCAGGTGGTAATTTTGGACACCTTCGGCGAGCTGGCAAGCCTGTATTCTGTAGCGGATGTGACTATCGTGGGCGGGGCGTTCGCGCCGCTGGGCGGGCAGAACCTGTTCCAGCCCCTTGCGCACGGCAAGCCCGTGTTTTTCGGACCGCACACGCACAACTTCCGCGATATTGCGCAGCTGGCGAAAGCGGCGGGCGTGGGGTTCGAGGTGCAAACCGCCGCCGAACTTGCTGAGGGCGTCCTGCGCCTGCTGCACGACCCCAAACTGCGCGAGCAAATCGCCCAGCAAGCCTCAGAACTAATCAAAAAGCATCAGGGCGCGTCGCAACGGTGCGTGGAGCAGGTACAGCGGTGGCTTCAGGGGCGTTGAGGGAGATTCCTCGCCTGCGGCTTGGAATGACAGGGGTATTGGGGCGCGGAATAGTTTGTCATTCCGAGCGCAGCGAGGAATCTCATCGCGGTACATCTTCACATTTGGAGGACTTACTCCCAAACGGGTACACTATAGACTGAGGGAGATGGACGATGAACTTTTTTGACAATCCGTTTTCTACAACGGCTATTGCGGTTATTCTGTTCGTGATTGTGGTCTTGCGGGCTGCGCTGCGCGTGTTGCCCGAATGGGAGCGCGCCGTCGTGCTGCGACTCGGACGGTTTCAGGCAGTAAAAGGACCTGGAATCATCTTCCTAATCCCGATTATCGACACGGCGCGCATCGTGGACACGCGCATTGTAACTATGAACGTGCCCCGTCAGGAGGCGATTACCAGCGATAATGTGTCAGTAAGCGTGGACGCGGTGGTGCTGTTCAAGGTGATGGATCCGCGCGACGCTGTCGTGCAGATTACGGACTACATCCAGACCGCCAGCCTGATTGCTCAGACCACCCTGCGCAGCGTGATTGGTCAGGCGGAGCTGGACGACCTGCTGGCGCGGCGCGAGAAGATTAATCAGCAGCTGCAGTCGATTATCGACGAGCAGACCGAAGCGTTCGGCGTGAAGGTGACGAATGTGGAGGTGCGCGATGTGATTTTGCCCGAAGAGATGAAGCGTGCGCTGGCGCGTCAGGCGGAGAGCGAGCGCGAGCGGCGCGCCAAAATCATCGCCGCCGAGGGTGAGTACCAAGCCGCCGAGAAGCTGGTGCAAGCCGCGCAGATGATTGCCCAGCAACCCGCTGCGCTGCAACTGCGCTACCTGCAGACGCTGGCGGAGATCACGGGCGAGCGCAATACAACGGTGGTGTTCCCGATCCCGATGGACCTGATTCGCCCGCTGATGGACGGCGCACTACAATACAACCCGCCCCAAACGCCGTCTAAATCCAGAGCGTCGGGAGGTATAGAATGAGCGTCGTGATTAGCGACGAAATGCTACGCGCTGCGCAGCTCGATGAGGCGGAATTCCGAGTCGAGTTAGCCATCTGGCTGTACCAGCAGCAACGGCTATCGCTGGAACAAGCAATCGAGTGGTCGGGAGTTGACCGTCTCGAGTTCCAGCGACGCTTGCGCGAGCGCGATATTCCTATCCACTACGATGAGGCAGATTTGGAGCAGGATTTGCAGGCGATTGCGGATCTGAGGGCGCAACGACAGTCGTATGTGATACTTCGCCTATGGAGAACGATAGGCGCGTCGAAATTACTCATCGGGGCGCACTGCAATACAACTCGCCCCAAACGCCGTCTAAATCCGGAGCGAATTGCTCGATAGCGCGGGAACCTTCGATGTGCTATAATTTGCCATATAGCACAGGCTATCATTTACACTCTTAGCGAGGAGCGAACCATGAACTGGGAGCAAGCCTATCGTGAGCTGCTGAAGCAGTATAACCAGGTAAAAACGGAGTACGAGCGCGCCGTCCAGCGGGTTCAGGAGCTGGAGAGCCAGCCGCGCAACGGCGCCGCCGCAGCCAAAACGCCTGAGGTGGTCGCCGCCGATGTCGCCAGTCCTGCCAACTACGAGGCGACGCTCAAACGCCTCGTGAAGCAAATCGGCGCGATTTTACAGGCGGAAAAGGTGGTGTTTATGTTGCACGACCCTGAAGAGGGCGAGTTGCGCGCCTATCCGCCCGCCTACGGACTGACCGAAGACGAAATCCGCCTGCTGCGCGTGCGCGCTACGCATGGCGTCTCGGGCGAGGTGTTCCGGGAGGGCAAACCGATTATCGTGCATGATGCCATCACCGACCCGCGCACCAGCAAAGAGCATGTCGCGATGTTGCACATTCGCAACCTCGTGTGCGTGCCGCTGATTTTAGAGAAGCGCGATGAGGAGAACCGCGTCATCGATCGCCAGACCATCGGTGTGCTGCATGCGTTCAACAAGCAGCGCGGCGGGCACTTCATCGACGAGGATGTACGCCTGCTCGAACGCATGGCGCGCAACGCCGCCGCCGTGATTGCAGGCATGCGCCTTTATCAGGCAATCCTCGAAGAGAAAGAGGAACTCGTCCACACCATCGAGAGCCTGCGCGCAGGGCTGATTCTGGTACATCACAACGGGCGCATCAACCAGATGAACGCCGCCGCACGACGCGTGTTCGGACTGGGTCCCAGTGTGCTGGGCAAAAACTACGCGGAGATTATCAACAACGAAACCATCCGCAATATGATACGCGCCGCCCTGGAAGAAGAGAAAGAGGGTGAGCTGGTCGAAATCACGGTGCAAATCGATGGCAAAGAGCATATCTATCAGGTGCAGAACGCCATCGTGCGCGGCGAAGACCAGAAGCCGATGGGTACAGTGATGATTTTCAACGACATCACCGACATCCGCAACCTGGAGCGCATGAAATCGGCGTTCGTGGCGACAGTCTCGCACGAGCTGCGCACGCCGCTCACCGCCATCAAGGGCTTTGTCTCAACGCTGTTGATGGACTCCGAAGACGCCTTCACCCCAGAAGACCGGCGCGAGTTCTACTCTATCATCGATCAGGAGACCGATCGCCTCACGCGCCTGATTAACGACCTCCTGAACATCGCGCGTATCGAGGCGGGCGAGTCGCTCAAGCCTGTCTACAAGCATGTGGACTTCTACAACCTCTCCAAGAAAGTGGTGATGATTCAGCGGCAGGCTACTACCAAACACACGATTATTCACGATGTGCCGGAAGACCTGCCCAAGATTATCGCCGACGAGGACAAGGTGGATCAGATTCTGACCAACCTGCTCAGCAACGCGATTAAGTACTCGCCCAACGGCGGCGAGATCCGCGTCAAAGCCTGGGAGGAAGACGCCGACCATATCATCTTCTATGTCTCCGACCAGGGGATGGGGATCCCGAAAGAGCACCTGACGAAGGTGTTCGAGAAGTTCCATCGCGTCGACAACACCGACACGCGCAAGCAGTACGGCACAGGCTTGGGGCTGTACCTCGTGAAGCACCTCGTGGAGGCGATTCACGGCGGGCAAATCTGGGTCGAGAGCGAGGTGGGCGTCGGCTCCACCTTCTATGTGCGCCTGCCTAAAGTGCCCCCCGCTGTCAAAGAGGGTAAAGAGCAGGTCGAAAAATGAGCGTCCTGCGCGTGTTGATTACACAGGAACCCGATGCGACCGATCTGCCCCTGCCGAGCTATCAGACCGATGGCTCGGCAGGGGTCGACTTATACGCCGCTGTTTCCGAGCCAGTCACCTTACAACCAGGCGAGCGCACGCTGATCCCCACGGGCATCCGCATCGCCCTGCCGCCTGGCTACGAGGCGCAGGTGCGCCCCCGCAGCGGACTGGCAATCCGACACGGCATCGGCATGGTGAACGCGCCTGGTACCATCGACAGCGATTATCGCGGCGAGGTGCAGGTGATTCTGATTAATCTGGGGCAGGAGCCGTTCACCATCCGTCGCGGCGAGCGGATTGCGCAGATGGTGATTGCGCCCGTGTTGCGCGTGGAGTGGGAGCCGGCGAGCGAGTTGCCCCCGACCCCGCGCGGCGACGGCGGGTTCGGGCACACAGGGCAGTGAATTCGATGGGTACGACCGCGTTCCCACTGCCATACTCTCACTCTTCTTCTACCGCCTGCTGCAGCGCCTCAATAATTACTGGCCCCGTTTTCCCTTCTAGCTGCTTGTGCGTACCGTCGCAGAAGGGGAACTCTTTAGAACGCATACAGCGGCACAGGGCGACACGCTCGCCCGGCTCCAGTTTCATCACCGTGCGCAGTTTGCCGTTGCGCTCTTCCGTTTCATGAATTGCCATAAGAGCCTCCTGTTCGTAGTTTTAGATACCTCGCTCCGCTCGGAATGACAAATATTTCTGTTCGAAGCAGTGATTGTCATTCCGAGCGCAGCGAGGTATCTAAAACTACGACTACATAGTATCATAGTTCAGCGATTTTAGCTCGTCCATCACGAACAGACCGTCTTTGCGGATGAGCCGTCCGTCGAAGTAGATCTCGCCGCCGCCGAACTCGGGGCGTTGAATCACGACCAGGTCCCAGTGTACCTGCGAGCGGTTGCCGTTGTCCGCCTCGCCGTAGGCGTTGCCGGGCGTGAAGTGGAACGACCCTGCGATTTTCTCGTCGAACAGGGTGTCGTTCATCGGATACAGAATGTGGGGGTTGAAGCCGAGCGACCATTCGCCGATGTAGCGTGCGCCCTCGTCGGAGTCGAGAATCGCGTTCAGTTTGCGAGGATTGCCCGCGCCGGGGCGGTCGCCGTCGTCGGCGCAGGTCGCCTCCACAATCTTGCCCTGACGCAGCTTGAAGTGGATGTTGCGATACAGGTTCCCCTCGTACACGCTGTTGGTGTTGATTGTAATCTCGCCTTCTACTGAGTCGCGTACGGGGCAGGTGAAGCACTCGCCGTCGGGGATGTTGTGCGTGCCGTAGCAAGGCACGACGCCGATGCCTTCGATTGAGAAGCGCAAATCAGTGCCTGGTCCGATGATGCGCACTTCGCGCGTGCGTTGCATGAATTCCACGAGAGGCTGCACCTCGCGCTGCATCTTCGCGTAGTCCACGGTGCAGACGGTGAAGTAGAAGTCTTCGAAGGCTTCGGTGCTCATGTTGGCGGCTTGCGCCATGCCGGGCGTAGGCCAGCGTAGCACGACCCATTTGGTGTGGGGCACGCGCACTTCCTGATGGACGGGTTTCCACCAGTGCTGGCGCACGCGCTGCATTTGTGTCTGGGGGATATCGGACATTTCGGCGAAGTTGGGTGCGCCGCGCAGTCCGATGTAGCCCTGCACGCCTTCCATCTGCGCTTTTTCCAGTGCTGCGATGAACTGAATCTGTGCCTCGCTCGCGTTTTGGTAGAGGGCGCGCAGGATAGGGGTTTGCTTCACTTCGGGGATTGCCTCGCCGCCTGCCGCGTGGATGGTGCGCATCAGCAGCGCGACGAACTCAGGGGGCGCGTCCAGCGATTCCACCAGCACGCGCTCCCCTGGTTGCACGCGCACAGAGTGATGCACCAGAATGTCTGCCAGTTTCTGCCAGCGCGAATCGATCATAGCGTATACTCCGACACAATCTGGGTCAGCGTTGCGAAGCGGGCATTGTGTTTTTTCAGGAACAAAATCGCCTCGCGCAGGGTCTCCACGCTGTCGTGGTAGTCATAGCCGCCCAAGCAGATGACAGGGGTGCCCTGGTCGAGGTGGGTGCGCAGGATTGGCTCGATGACTTCCCAGCCTTGGTCTATGTAGCCGATTTTGCCGTTTGCGGTGGCAACGGGCACAATCAGGATTTTCGCCTCGCCCGGCTTGCGCACATCTTGGTATGAGGGATGGTACGGTTTCGTGGGTGCGCCGTCCCAGTCCACGAACATGCGGTACTCAGCGTCGGGGATCGCGCTGCTATCCACGAGGAAGCCCATATCTTCCAGATACTTCAGGTCGGGCGGGGTCAGGGCGTAGCTGCCTGCGCGGAACGCCGTCGGCTTGATATGGATCTGCTTGAGCAAATCCTTGCCCGTCTGGAGCATCTCGCCGCGCTCGCGAGGGTCTTCCACATAGCGTCCTTGCGAGTCCTCAAAATGCAGATGCAAGCCGAACTCGTGCCACGAGGGGATACGGTGCAGGTATTCACGGTAGTACAGTTGTACATTTGCCATCGGGTCTTTGCCTGCGACTTGGATCATCCATGTAAAGGGGATGGTGAACTCTTCCGCCACTTTGATATACTCTTGCGTGTAGCAGCGCGGGTAGTCCGCTGCTTCGCAGTCCAGTGTGATTGCAACGGTCGGCATGGTTATCAGTCCTCCTCCGCATAGGTTGCGGGAAGCCGATTCGGGGCGTGGGGCGCGATTCCTGCTATCTAAAATCGCTTTGTGCGCGGGCGGGGTATAATTTTGGTCGTGCGCTTCTGGTGGCTGAAAAAGGCAGGTGTCCACCTGCCTATTCGGAACAAGCAGTTAGCAGTGCAAGCCCTCACCCATCGCTCACATACGGAAGGCGAGTTGCTGGCGAGCAACGAGCGCCTTGAGCTGTTGGGCGATGCGGTGGTGGGCTTGATTATCGCCGAGTACCTATACCAGCGGTATCCGCACTGGGATCAGGGTCAGTTATCGAAGGCGCGGGCGAGCATTGTGCGGTCGAGCGTGCTGTGCGAAGCGGCGAAGCGTGCGGGGATTGCAGGCTTGCTGCGCCTGAGCCCGGCTGAAGAGGCGTCGGGCGGACGGGAACGCCCCTCCATCCTCGCCGACGCCTTCGAAGCCGTCGTGGGCGCAATCTACCTCGACGCAGGCTACAAAGCCGCGCGCGAGTATACCTTGCAACACCTCAAGCCCGAACTGGACGCCCTCGAAGCAGGCGCAATGCCCGTGCAGGACTACAAGTCGCAGCTGCAGGAGCGCACGCAGGCGTGGTGGCGCATTACCCCCACCTACGAAGTGGTCGAGGAGCGGGGCACGCCCCACAATAAAACCTTCGTCGTGCGCGTCAAACTGCGCGACATCGTTGTAGGGCAAGGCGTCGGACCCAGCAAGAAACAGGCAGAGCAGAACGCCGCCGCTCAAGCCCTGCAATACACCGAACAGAACAGGAGGCTATTAGATGAAACCTTCGGCTGAGATTGGAGTCTTCGGCGGCTCAGGATTCTATTCGTTTCTGGACAAGGTCGAAGAAGTTAAAATCGACACACCCTACGGTCCGCCCAGCGACCTGATATCGATTGGCGAAGTGAACGGGCGGCGCGTGGCGTTCCTGCCCCGACACGGACGCAAACACTCCATCCCACCCCATAAAATCAACTACCGCGCCAACCTCTGGGCGATGAAGGAACTCGGCGTGCAGGCGATTATTAGCCCCTGTGCTGCAGGGAGCCTGCAACGCCATGTCAAGCCGGGCGACTTTGTGGTGGCAGACCAGTATGTCGACCGCACGCACGGGCGTGCCGACACCTTCTATGAGGGTCCCACGGTCCACCATGTCTCGCCTGCCGACCCCTACTGTCCCGTGCTGCGCCAAATTGCCATCGAAGAGATCCGCGCTCACGGCATCCCCGTCCACGAACGCGGTACCATCGTGGTCATCAACGGTCCCCGCTTCTCCACCAAAGCCGAGAGTAAGTGGTTCACCTCGATGGGCTGGGAAGTGATTAACATGACGCAGTATCCTGAGGCGTACCTCGCGTTGGAACTGGCGATTCCTGTGGTGAACATCTCGCTGATTACGGACTACGACAGCGGGTTGGTCGCGGAGGGCGAGGTGAAGCCTGTCACGGCAGAAGAGGTGATGCATGTGTTCCATCAGAACGCGGAGCGCATCCGTAAAGTGATTTTCGGGATGATTGCGAAGATTCCGCCGCACTTCGACAGCCCCATCCGCCACGCGCTCGATTACGCGAAAGTGACGGTGTAATCGGTGAGGTGAACCCCTTTTGCCCTCTCCCGCGTGTGGCAGCGGAGGGCGCAGGAGAGGGCAAAGCCTGCCTTCTCCTCTACTCCGAGCTACGCTTGGGGGGTTCTTACAGAGGGGCAGGAACGGTTCCTCACGCGCCGAAAATTGGGTATGATGCCTCGTGTTGCCCGACATCGGCTGCCAGAGGAGATGCGCGCCCTGTGGGTGGTGCGCAATTCGTTGGTGTCGCCGAGCTCGATCGAGCGGTTTTTGGAGTTGGCGGCGCGCTACGGGTTCAACGCGCTGTTTGTGCAGGTGCGCGGACGCGGCGACGCCTACTACCGCTCGAGTTATGAGCCTCGTGCGGAGGCGTTAGCGAGCCAGCCCGCCGAGTTCGACCCGCTGGATTACCTGCTGCGCTGTGCGGAAGGGATGGGACTGCAGGTTCACGCTTGGCTGAATGTTTTTTATGTGTGGAGTCAACCTCGCCTACCGCGCAGCAGCCAGCATGTTGTCAGTCGTAGCCCCCAGTGGATTGCCCGCGACGCCCAAAACCGCTATCAGATGACCACCGCAGGCAAGGTCGAAGGCGTTTACCTGTGTCCCAGCAACCCGAATGTGCGCACGCACCTGCTGAAAGTGTTCGCAGAGGTTGCCCAGCGCTATCCGCAGCTGGACGGGCTGCACCTTGACTATGTGCGCTATCCTTACGAGGGGTATTGCTATTGCGCGGGCTGTCGGGCGCGGTTTCGTCAGACGATGCTGGAGCGCGTTTCCGAGGCGCGCCGTGCCCAGCTCGATCGGAGCGCGAGGGGGCGAAACCCGCTTGCGTGGATTGAGGCGTTCCCCGCCGAGTGGAGCGACTGGCGACGCGAGCAAGTGAGCGCGTTCGTGTGGGCGTTCAGCCGCCAGTCGCGGCGCATCAACCCCAATCTCATCCTCTCGGCGGCGGTG
This sequence comes from uncultured Fimbriimonadales bacterium, assembly GCA_937925775.1. Classification (GTDB taxonomy): domain Bacteria; phylum Armatimonadota; class Fimbriimonadia; order Fimbriimonadales; family GBS-DC; genus GBS-DC. Next base: position 7,439 of record CALAMM010000141.1, on the reverse strand, counting down.
TGGCCCGACCCGCAAGCCGCCGCAAAACACAAACTGCAGGACTGGCTCCACTGGCTACGCAGCGACTGGCTGGACACGGTGGTGCCGATGGCGTATGACAAGGATACCGCAGTCGTCCAGCATCAAGCGGTGCGCGTCGTGGAGCAGGCGCAGGGGCGTCCTGTGATTATCGGCATCGGCGCATGGCAAATCTCCCCCGATAGCACCATCAACAAGATTCGGGCAGTTCGACGCAGCGGCGCGCGTGGATTCAGCCTCTTCTCTTACGACGCCATCACCCAAGACGGTAAGAGCGAGACCTATCTACGCCAGATTGCGCGTGAGGTGGCCCCCAACCCTTTCGGAGCAGCGGAGTAGGAACGATGCCCAGCGTAGAGAGCGTGATTCAGGAGGCTATTGAGCAGAAAATCTTCCCCAGCGCGGCGTGCGCCGTGCTGCTGGGCGGGCGCGTGAAGTATCAGGGGCTGTTCGGCACGCCTGACCCCGAACGCCGCGAGCAGACCAGCGCGACGACCATCTACGACCTCGCCTCGCTCACCACGCCGATTAGCACCACGACTCTTGCCTTGCTTGCGCTTGAAGAGGGCAAGCTGACGCTGGAGACGCCCCTCACTCGCTTTTTCCCGGAAGCGAAGCACCACGCTGGCGTGCTGGTAAAACACCTGCTTACCCATACTGCGGGGCTACCTGCGTGGCGCGCCCTCTACAAAAACGCTGAGACGCGCGAATCTGTAATCCGAGCGGCGCTCGAGACCCCGCGCACGCGCCCCCCCGCGCAAGGCTACACCTACAGCGACCTCGGCTACATCCTGATGGGCGCGATTCTGGAGCGCGTGTACGACCAGTCGCAGGCGGAACTATTCCAAACGAAAATCGCCGAGCCACTGGGATTGTCATCGACCTGCTACTGCCCGCCCCCTGAATGGCATGAGCGCGTCGCCCCCACAAGAAACTCTGAAAACCGACCCGACCACACGATTCGCGGCGAAGTGCATGACGAGAACGCCTACGCGATGGGCGGCGTCGCGGGGCATGCCGGACTGTTCGGCACGCTGGAGGACCTTATCCGCTACGCGCGGATGGTGCTGAGCGGCGGGCGACCCCTGTTATCGTACTACGCAGTTCAACTGCTGCTGACCCCGCAGGCGCAGGTGGGCAATCAGACGCCCAGTATGCACACGCTAGGACTGTTCGCCCACCCGAACCCAATGTTGCCGCGCGGCGACCTGTTCCCAACACGCTGCGTGGGGCATTCGGGCTTCACGGGAACCGTAATGCTCTTTGACCCACACATCGAAATGGCGGTCATCTTGCTTACAAACCATGTCTACTACTCGCGCGAGAAGGACGCCTATCTGGACTATCGGCGACGCATCCTGAACGCGCTCGCCGCACAGGTGGGGGAAGTATGAGGCACCCAGGCAAACAGTAGGTAGCCTTCCATGCCCGCCCAACTCGCGCCACCTATCGCCCAACTGGACACCCGCCTCGGCACATTGCCACAACCAATCTTCGTTTTCAACACTTTGTTGTAGTATCGCCTCTTAGTCTGCTTGTTGGAGAGGGTGTGCCTCTGCTGCGGCTTGCCTGCTCAACTCCCGTAGCCGTTGGGTGGTCGCCATCGGGCAGAACTTGGGGCCGCACATGCTGCAAAAGGGCGCGAACTTGTGTGCTTCTTTGGGCATTGTTTCGTCGTGCAGAGCGCGGGCGGTATCAGGGTCGATGGCTAATTCGAACTGGCGGTTCCAGTCGAACTCGAATCGCGCTTGAGAGAGCGCGTCGTCCCACGCGCGTGCGCCCGGAATGCCCTTTGCGATGTCGGCAGCGTGCGCTGCGATGCGATAGGCAATCAGCCCCTGCTTGACCTCCTCTGCATTAGGTAAGCCAAGATGCTCTTTGGGGGTCACATAGCATAGAAGTGCCGTGCCGTGCCATGCGACAATCGCCGCGCCAATCGCCGAGGCGATGTGGTCGTATCCTGGCGCGATATCGGTCACCAGCGGTCCCAGCGTGTAGAACGGCGCTTCGTCGCACCATTCTTGTTGCAGGCGCACATTCTCCTCCAGTAGGTGGAGCGGGATATGCCCTGGTCCTTCTACCATCACCTGAACATCCTTTGCCCATGCGCGTTTTGTCAGCTGACCCAGCACGCGCAACTCCGCCAGCTGAGCCTCGTCGTTTGCGTCGGCGATAGAACCCGGTCGCAACCCATCGCCGAGACTAATTGTAACATCATAGCGGCGGCAGATGTCCAGCAGTTGGTCGAAGTGCGTGTAGTAGGGGTTCTCTCGGTGGTGGATGAGGCACCACTCCGCCATGATTGCGCCGCCGCGGCTCACGATGCCCGTCAATCGCTTCTCGGTTAGGGGGATGAAACTGCGTAGCACGCCTGCGTGGATTGTCATATAGTCCACGCCCTGTTGTGCCTGATGCTCTACGATGTCCAGGAAGTCGGTTTCGCGGATGTTCTCCACGGAGCGGGCTTCGGTGAGCAGTTGGTATACGGGCACGGTTCCGACAGGCGCAGGGGAGTGCTGGATGATTGCCGTGCGGATGGCGTCCAAGTCGCCTGCGGTGGAGAGGTCCATCACGGTATCCGCGCCCCAGCGCAGGGCAGTGCGTAGCTTCTCCAGTTCGTTTTCGATTCGGGCGTCTAACGCGGAGCTGCCGATGTTCGCGTTGACTTTGGTGCGGAACCGCTTGCCGATCACGATGGGGTCGAGACGGTGGTGGTGAATGTTAGCGGGGATGATGGCGCGTCCACGCGCGACTTCGGCCCGAATCAGCTCGGGGTCAACCTGTTCTTGCTCGGCGCAGCGGCGCATTGCGTCTGTGATGACGCCCGACCGCGCGTAGTGCATCTGCGTAACGGTTTGGCTCATAGTATGCCTCCAGAGATTAGCTCGCGGGGATGGAGGCAGCGATTGAGGCAAGCAGTGAGCATCGCTCGCCGCGTTCCCTCCGCCGGTATTACCCGGATCAGGTTCAAGGGGTTCCTTGCGTGGGCAAGGTCTCAGCCGCGTTCGCAGCTCCCCCCGCGGTGAGGGCAATTATACCACGGTTCGCAGCGCTTCGGCGAACGCCTCGATCTCCTCGCGGGTGCGGGTTTCCGTGACGCACACGAGCAGGTCGTTCTGCATTGCGGGATCGTAGTCGCCGAGGGGCAAGCCTGCGAGGATGTTGTGGGCGAGCAGCGCGTCGCATACTTCCTGCGCAGGGCGCGGCAACTCCAGCACGAACTCTTTGTAGAAGGGCGTGTGGGGGTACTTGAGGCGCACGCCTGGGATTTGGGTGAGCAAGCGCGCGGCGTAGTGCGCTTTCTGGGTGCAGGTTTCAGAAAGCTCGCGGAAGCCGCTTTTGCCCAGCGACGCCATAAACACCGTACTGGCTAACGCGCACAGCGCTTCGTTGGTACAGATGTTGGAGGTGGCTTTCTCGCGGCGGATGTCCTGTTCGCGCGTGCGTAGGGTCATCACGAAGCCGCGTCTGCCCTCGGCGTCGGTGGTTTGCCCTACGATTCGTCCGGGAATGCGTCGCAGATGCTCCTGCTTGCAGGCGAACAGCCCCAGCATCGGTCCGCCGAAGCCCATCGCGTTGCCGAGTCCTTGCCCCTCGCCCACGACGATATCGTAGCCGTACGCGCCTGGCGGTTTCAGCACGCCCAGCGCTATCGGGTCGACGCAGGCAATCGCCAGAGCGCCCACCCGATGCGCCGCCTCTGCTACAGGCGCGAGCGACTCGATCAAGCCGAAAAAGTTGGGGTACTGCACAATCGCGCAGGCGGTCTCGGCATCCATCACCGCGTGGAGCGCGTCGATATCCGTAATGCCCTCGCGCGTAGGAACTTCCACCAACTGACGGCTGTTCGTCCACAGGTAGGTACGCACCACTTGCCGATAGTGGGGATGCACGCCCTGTGAGACCACCACCTTAGAGCGGCCTGTGATGTTGCACGCCATCAGCGCGGACTCCGCCAGCGCGGTGGAGGCGTCGTACATCGAGGCGTTCGCAACATCCATACCCGTCAGTTCACAGACCATCGTCTGGAACTCGAAGATGCTCTGGAGCAGTCCTTGACTGGCTTCAGGCTGGTAGGGCGTGTACGCACTGAGGAACTCGCCACGGCTGATAATCGCGCCGACGACGGCGGGGATGAAATGGTCGTATGCGCCTGCGCCCAAAAAGCTGATGAAGCGCGTGCTGTCGGCGTTCCGCGCGGCGAGCTGGCTCAAGCGTTTGTAAAGCGCATGCTCGTCTAAACCGTCGGGCACGGGCAAACTGCCCTCGATATACAGGTCGTCGGGAACATCTTGAAACAGGTCGCGTATCGAGGCGACGCCTATCGTCGCCAGCATCTGCTGAATGTCTTGCTCGGTATGAGGAATATAGGGCATAGACCAACCTCAGAGTTGACGATAGTGTCTATACGCTTCTGCGCTCATCAGGTTCTCCACTTGGCTTGGGTCTTTCATGCGGATTTTGATCATCCAGCCCTTGCCATAGGGGTCTTGATTGATGGTCTCCAGCGCGGACGGGAGCGCCTCGTTGACCTCAACGACTTCGCCCTCCACAGGCGCGTAGAGGTCGGACGCCGCTTTGACCGACTCGATAACGCCGAAAGTTTCGTCCGTTTGCAGGTAGCGTCCCGGTTCGGGCAGTTCCAGAAACACGATTTCGCCCAACTCCGACTGAGCGTAGTCCGTGATGCCGACGGTGGCAATATCGCCCTCGACTCGCACCCATTCGTCGCTTCGTGTGTAGCGCAGCTCTGCAGGCGTATTCATAGGATGCCTCCGAGCTGTTATTGTACCCGATTTGCGTCTGGTACAATCCATATGTGGACTGGGACGCGCACACGCTTAGGATTTTGGAGTTGGACTATGTGCGTCAGGAGTGGGCGAAGCGGGCTGAGACGCCGTTTGGGCGTGAGTATGTGCGGGCGCGTGAGCTGAGTCGCGATGCGAATCTCGTGCTGATGCGTTTGCAGGAGACGGACGACGCGGCGCGTTTGCTGATGCGTGAGCCGCCCCCGCCGTTGCGCGTTTCGGAGCCGCGCCCTGCCCTGCAGAAAGCCGAGAAGGGCGGCGTGCTAAGCCCCGAAGAGCTGCTCCACATTCAGAAGCTTTTGCAAGGGGCGCGCCTGTATAAGAGCCACTTGCTCCCCCGCGCGGCGCATTACCCGCGCCTCGCCGTCTATGCGGAACGCCTGCACACGCTGAGCGCACTGGAAAAGCAAATTGCGCAGTGCATCGCTCCATCAGGCGAGGTGCTGGACACTGCCAGCGAACAGTTGGCGCAGCTGCGCCGCGACCAGCAGCGCTTGCACAAGCGCATCACGGACGAGCTCCAACGCCTTATCCACGCCCTGCGCGACGCCCTGCAAGAGCCGCACTACACCCTGCGGAGTGGACGCTACTGCCTGCCGGTGCGCAGCGACGCGCGCGGGCGCGTGAAGGGCATCGTCCACGACGCCAGCGCGAGCGGCGCAACGCTGTTCATCGAGCCTGAACCACTCGTTGAACTCGGCAACCGCCTGCGCGAGCTACAGGCGGCGGAGCAGGAGGAGATCGAAGCCATTCTGTATGGGCTGTCGCGCGCGGTGGAAGCCAACGCCGATGCGCTCTGGCAGACCGTCGATGCGCTGGCACACCTCGACGCCATCATCGCAGCGGGCAGGCTCGCGCTGGATTGGGACTGCACCATGCCACAAATCAACACGGAGGGTGTCTGGAAGCTGCGGGGGGCGCGCCACCCGATGATCCCCCGCGAGACCGTCAAGCCTATCGACATCGAGCTGGGGCACGAGTGGCTCGGTGTGTTGATTACAGGACCCAACACGGGCGGGAAGACGGTCACTTTGAAAACGCTGGGACTGCTGACGCTGATGAGCCTGCTGGGGCTTCACATCCCAGCGAAAGCGCACTCGCGCGTGGCGGTTCCCAACGGCATTTTTGCCGACATCGGCGACGAGCAGAGCCTGCAGCAGTCGCTTTCCACTTTTTCGGGGCATATGCGCCATATTATTCGCTATTTAGAACAGGCAGGACGCTACAGCCTCGTGCTTCTGGACGAGCTGGGCGCAGGCACGGACCCTACGGAGGGCGCGGCGCTCGCGCGAGCCATCCTGCAGACGCTGCTGGAGCGTGAGGCGCGCGTCGTTGCCACCACTCACTACGGCGAACTCAAAGCGTTCGCCTACCACCATCCAAAACTCATCAACGCCGCGATGGAGTTCGACTTGGAGACCCTGCAGCCCACCTACCGCCTATTGATGGGCGTGCCGGGCGCAAGCCATGCGATGGAGATTGCCCGTCGGCTGGGGTTATCTGAGCGCGTGGTGAAGCAGGCGACCGAGTTCCTGGGGGTGCAAGAGGTGAACCTGACCGCGATGATTCACGATTTGGACCGCGCCCGTCGCGCTGCTGAGCAGGCGGAGGCGGAGTGGCGGGCGAAGCTCGCGGAACTTGTCCAGCAGGAGGCGCGTCTGCGTGAGGAGCGCGCCGCGCTGGAACAGGAAAAACGCGCGGCGAAACAGCGCGCCCAGCAAGCCGTCGAGGCGTATCTGGAGCAACTCCGCGCGGAAGCCGAGCAAATCCTGCGCCAGCTACGGCAAGCGCCACGCGAGAACAAGCACACCGCCCAGCTCCGCGACCAACTTGCGAAACTGATGGACAAAGCGCGCGCGGCAGCGCACACGGAAACTCCCGCTCAACCCCCCTCCGCGCCCCCTGCCAACTGGGAGGTCGGTATGCGCGTGCGCATCCGCAGTCTCGGACAGACGGGCACCCTCGCCTCCCCGCCCGCCGAGGGGCGAGCGCAAGTTTATGTCGGCAAACTGCGCATCCCGGTCGCCCTGGACGACTTAGAGCCGTTGGAGAGACCCGCCGCGCCGAAGCCCACCGTGCAGGTAAGCAAGCCGCGCCCCGCACAGCCCGTCCCGCTGGAGTTGGACCTGCACGGCTTGCGCGTGGAAGAGGCGCAACCCTTGCTGGAGAAATACATCGACGACGCGCTGCTCGCAGGCTATGACAGCGTGCGCGTGCAACACGGCAAAGGTACCGGCGCCCTGCGCAACATGGTCTGGAACTACCTCAAGACGCACCCGCAGGTGCGCTCATTCTTTCATCCTTCCAACGCGGAGGGGGGTGAGGGGGTGACGATTGTGAACTTCAAGAAGCGGTGAATACGGCTCTCCGCAAGAGCTCGCGGTGGCAAACGAACTGTGGGGGCGCGCTATGGGCGCACCCCCACAGAGAACGGCTTTCAGCAGCCTGTGCCGAAGTTGAACAGCACAATCAGCAGATCCGCGTCGTCGACGATGTTGTCGCCGTTCACATCGGCGTCGTTCGCGCCCGTCGCGCCGAAGTTGAACAGCACCTGCAACAGGTCGGCGTCATCCACGCACCCGTTGCCGTCCACATCGCCCTCCACGCCTGCAA
>CALAMM010000140.1 GCA_937925775.1 uncultured Fimbriimonadales bacterium | reverse complement strand
CGTCGCAAAATCCCTCAGCAAAACGCTCTGCGTGGCTTGGACATTCTTGTCCAAGCAAAACTCGTCAGCGAGGACGCCGACACCACGACGCCAAGAAGGGCAACGCACTCGCAACTTCACGCACGAACAGGAGTGTCCGCGCTACGAGCCTTCCCGCATCTGCGGGAAGAAGATGACTTCGCGAATCGAGTCGGTTCCCGTGAGCAGCATCGCCATGCGGTCGATTCCGATCCCCAGCCCGCCTGCAGGAGGCATGCCGTACTCCATCGCGTGTAGGAAATCCTCATCGAACGGGTGCGCCTCCTCATCGCCTGCTTGGCGGAGTTGATATTGCTGTTCAAATCGTGTGCGCTGCTCCAGCGGGTCGTTCAGCTCCGAGAAGGCGTTGGCGACCTCCTTGCCGAAGAGGTAGCCCTCAAAGCGGCGAGTAAAACGCGGGTTGTCGGGTTCGCGTTTCGCCAGCGGCGAGGTATCTATCGGGAAGCCATAGACGAAAGTCGGCTGCTGCAAATGCTCCGCTACGCACTTCTCCAACACTTTCTCGATAATCCCGCCGATGGTGTCCTTGCGTTCCACATGGACGCCGACCTTCTCGGCGGCGCGGACAGCGTCCGCCAGCGTTTCGAAATCGGCTTCTGTAAGCCCTGTATACTCCCGGATCGCGTCCATCAGGCGAATGCGTCGCCACGGCTGGCTCAGGTCCACCTGCACGCCGTGCATCTCGAACACCGTAGTTCCGAACACGCGCTCGGCAACATGGCGAAACAGCTCCTCCACGAGGTTCATGATGTCCTCCAGGTTCGCATACGCCTGGTAGAGTTCGAGCATCGTGAATTCGGGGTTATGGCGGGTGGAGATGCCCTCATTGCGGAACACGCGCCCGATTTCGTACACGCGGTCGATCCCCCCTATCAGCACCCGCTTCAGGTACAGCTCCAGCGCGATGCGCAGCTGGAACTCGCGGTTGAGCGCGTTGTGGTAGGTGACAAAAGGTCGCGCGGCGGCGCCGCCCGCCATCGGCTGCAGCACGGGCGTCTCCACTTCCAGAAAGCCCCGTTCGTCCAGAAACCGCCGAATCTCCCGTATCATTTGGCAGCGCGCAATCAGCCGCCGACGCGATTCAGGGTTCACCAACAGGTCTAAGTAGCGCTGCCGATACCGCTGCTCCACATCGTGCAGCTCATACCAGCGTTGTTCCCCTTTCTCTTTGGGGAACGGCACAGGGCGAATGGCTTTCGCCAATATCGTAAACGACTGCCCGTGTACCGTTACCTCCCCCGTGCGCGTTTTGAACACAAACCCCTGCACGCCGAGGTAGTCGCCCAAGTCCCACAGGTCAATCAGGTCATACTGTTCGCCTTGTTCGTCGGCTCTGAGGTAGATTTGCAGTTTGCCTGTGCTGTCCATCAAGTGCGCGAAGGTCGCCTTGCCCATCTTGCGGATCGACACAATACGCCCTGCGACGGCAACCGTCTTACCTTCCAGTTGCTCGTACTCCTCGTGGATTGCCCGCAGGGGGTGGGTGATCTCATAGCGTTCGATAGCGAACGGGTCTAACCCCCGCTCGCGCAGCTGCTGGAGTTTCTGCAGGCGGATTTGTACCAGCTGGTTCTCTTCCTCAAGCGTGTGGCGGACTGGCTCGTGCATGGCGCAAATTGTACCCTGCACCTGCGATGAGAGCGAATCTTGCTCAGGGCGTCAAAGTTCCAGTGGCGTAATCAGCTTCACCGCCAGCCGATTTTGCGTGCGGCTTGCGTTGGGCAGGCCGTAGATGAGGTAGAGGTCGAACCCGCGGCGCACCCGTTGCAGGTAGGTCAGGTAGAAGTTGCGCGTGGTTTCCGCCTCGCCGCCAAACTCCAATCGGTTCAGGATAAGCCGTCCGCCGAGAGCGCGTTCGGGGTCAATCTCATAGTTCAGCGTGAGGATGAGCTGTCGGGCGCGGTCGGCAGGCGCGTCGGGGTAGTCGATGTCGAGGCTTTCGAGGTCTAACTTGAGTCGGAAGCGCGGTGCGAGCTCATACGCTTGAACCACCCGCGCGTAGCGACTGCGCCCGCCGTTCTGGTCGCCAAAGCGCACGAACAGGCTTCCCGCGCGGTAAATGTCCAGCACATTCCATGCGTACTCGATGCCCAGCGTGCGGTCGATGTTCGGCGGGCGGTTCAAGTATTCTGCGCTCAGCGTGATTCGGTTCTGCGAGGTGAACAGCCACTGGTGCGAGGCGGAGATGCCCTCATCTAAGCGCGTTCCGCCGTAGCGCGTGCGACGAGTTGCCGAGATTCGCGTCTCCGTGTAGAGCAGTCGCTCGCTTTCGGGGCGGTCGAACCACAGCACGCTGAATTTCAGCCCTCGGTAGCCTGTTTCTGGGGCGAATCCCAATCGCGGGCGGTAGTTCGGCTCGATGTCGGTATACTGCAGGAGGTAGTTGGGCAGGCGTTCACGGGCGTTGCGCAGGAGGGTGTATTGCTGGTACGCGCCGTCGCGGTCGCCGCTAAGTTGGTAATAGGCGGCGGTGAGACGCAGCTCGCCCTCCCCGGTGATGCGTTGCGTATCGACAATCGCGCCGAGCGTGTCTTCGCGCACATCGCCTTGCAGGCGCACGCCGATGAGATTGAGGAACGAGCGTTCGGCGAACTGGTAGCGCACGCGCCCCACGCCGAACTGCCGCGTGCGCCCTTGAAACTCGTACTCGCCGATGGTCGCGCCATAACGCCAATCGCCCAATGTGCCAAACGCCTTCAGCCCTGTGTTCAACTCCTGCACGCGCAGGCTATAGAAGGCGGCGCGTGGGGGCATAAACTCGCTCCCCTCTTGGAAGAACGGGCGCGTTTCTGCCAGCACTTTCTCCGTATAGGAGAAATCCACATCGGCGACATCCGCGGCGATGTTGCGGAAATCGGGCTTGAGCGTGAACAGGGCGGTGAGCGGGTCGCCAGCGATGTAGCGGATGTCCAGCCCGCCGCGCCCGCGCGTCTGGTTCGGGTCGCTGTCGCCCGTGAAATAAGGCAACAGAATCACTGGGTAGCGGGGCGGGGGCAGCGTCAACCCCGTCCACAAGCTCTGCCGTCGCGTGGAATAGTACGCGCCCATGTTGGGAAAAGTGTAAATCTCGTTCAGGCGAGGAATGTAGCGCTCCAAAATGATGCCAAAGCGTTCCTGCTTCGGTGGATAGCGGAGGATACGGAACGGGATACGCAGTTCCGCGCACCAGCCGTTCTCCCCAATCTGCGCTGCTGCCTGCCAGTCGCCCCGCCAACGGATGTTCTCCGCTGTGCCTGCAGGGAACTCGTCCGACTGCACTCCCCGCGCGTTCACGGTGAAAGTGTACGGCTCCAGCCCGCGCGCCTGCGGCTCAATCAACACCATCACGGTATCGTCGTTTTCTAAATAGCCACCGCGCTTGGTCTCCTGCGCCCGAATTTGAGAGGGGTCAGGATCTTCACAAATGAAGGCAACATAGATGGCTTCCGAGTCGTAGCCAATGTAAGCCCGCGTGGGGAATGCCCCCCACTGCTGACGCGAAGGCGACCAGAACCGCTCCACGACATACGCCTCCGCCCACTCGTCGGGATTCACGACACCGTCGATAACAGGCGGACGAGTGAACCTAAGCGCAGGAAAACTGCGCGGCTCCACAGGTTGACCCTGCGCAAACACCACCAGCCCAGCACAGAGCAGCCCGATACTAACTCGCAATCGCATAGAAACCTCCCCTGTGAAGGTAGGGTTCGAGGGTGAAGGGCAATCTTCCTGCTAAAACGCTGACGCAACACGATGTGGCTCGGACGCTCTTGTCCAAACACAGCTCCAGTGGCAAGACGCCGATACGCTCCTAACAACACGGACAGGAATACCCAAGTCGCCAGTGCGCAGTGCAACGACGGCACGACATTCACGCCCATTTGCCGATGGGGATTTGCCCAAATCCCCCAACTGTGGTGCAGGAGATGCCTATATTCGTACGAAAATGAATTATAATTCCACTGGAGGCGTGCAATGAAGCCGAGACAACCGAGTCAGGAAGAACTGCAGCAAATCACGCGCCGCTACTTTTTCAAAGTGTGCGGTTACGGAATCGGTGCGCTTGCTCTCAACGCGCTGATGCAACAGAATTTGTTTGCGTCCAGCCGCACGAACCCGCTGGCGCCGAAGCCCCCCCACTTCAAGCCTCGTGCCAAGCGAGTCATCTTTCTTTTTATGGCGGGTGCGCCGTCGCAAATCGACTTGTTCGACCCCAAACCGACGCTCCAGCGATATAACGGACAGCCGTGCCCTGAGAGCCTGCTGAAAGGCGAACGGTTTGCCTTTATCAAGGGCACGCCCACCCTGCTCGGCTCACCCTACAAGTTCCACAAACATGGGCAGTCGGGCATCGAAATCTCCGAGCTGCTGCCCCATCTTGGCAAAGTCGCCGATGAGCTGTGCATCATCCGCTCTATGCAGACCGACCAGTTCAACCATGCGCCCGCGCAGATTTTCATGAACACGGGGCATCAATTGCCCGGACGCCCCAGTATGGGCAGTTGGCTCACCTACGGGCTGGGCACAGAGAACCAAGATTTGCCGGGCTTCGTGGTGCTGCTTTCGGGCGCGAACCGCCCCGACGGCGGGCACGCCTGCTGGAGCAGCGGGTTCCTGCCCACCGTCTATCAAGGCGTGGAGTTCCGCAAGCAAGGCGACCCCGTGCTGTATCTGTCGAACCCCGACGGCGTCGACCCCGAAGCGCGTCGCGCGGTCATCGAAGCCGCCAACGACCTGAACCGCCTCAAGCAAGAGCAGATTGGCGACCCCGAAATCGAAACGCGCATCGCAAACTACGAGCTCGCCTATCGCATGCAGACCAGCGTGCCCGAACTGATGGACATCAGCAAGGAGCCTGAGTATATCCACCAGCTCTACGGGACAACGCCGGGCAAGCCTTCTTTTGCGAACAACTGCCTGCTGGCGCGCCGACTGGTGGAGCGCGGCGTGCGATTCGTGCAACTCTATCATCGCGGCTGGGATCATCACGGCACGGACGAGGGCAGTAGTATCTCCAGCGGGTTGCCACGCCTATGTCGCGAAGTGGACCAAGCCAGCGCCGCGCTGATTATTGACCTCAAGCAGCGCGGGCTCCTCGAAGACACGCTGGTCCTCTGGGGCGGCGAGTTCGGACGGACGCCGATGAACGAGGGGCGTGGCGGCTCGCCCTACCTGGGACGCGACCACCACCCGCGCGCGTTCACCATCTGGATGGCAGGCGGCGGCGTCAAGCCCGGCATCGTCTACGGCGCCACCGACGAACTCGGCTACTCCGTCGTCGAGAACCCCGTGCATGTGCATGACCTGCACGCCACCATCCTGCACCTGATGGGCATCGACCACACGCGCCTGACCTACTGGTATCAAGGGCGCAACTTCCGCCTGACCGATGTTGCAGGGCGCGTGGTGGAAGGGATTATCGGATGACGGGCTTCGGGTCAGAACCCCTTCAGGAGCGCCGTGCTGCCGTTGGGTAGGGGGATGTGGCTTGCGTTGCGATTGAGGTACTCTGCCAGTGCGCCGCGCAAGCCTCGCGCCCACGGGTTCTGGGGCATATCGGTCAGCACGACCACCAAGTAGTCGCGTGCGCGCGTGAGGGCGACATAGAGCGTGCGTTGCGCCTCCGCCTCGGCGCGCTGGTGCGCCTCCGCCTGCAACACGCGCAGGGGCAACGGCGTGTAGGGCACGGGGTGGTCGGGACGCACAATCTCCAGCGCGATGACCCCCCTATCCGCGTCCACCTCCAAGTTGACCTCGCGCGGGCGCGGACGAAACGCCGTATCCGCTACAAACACCACTGGAAACTCCAGCCCCTTGGCGCCATGCACGGTGTAGTAGCGCACGACATCGGCGCTCTCCTCGTAGGTGGGCGCGTTGCCCTCGCGCTGCTCAAGGCGGCTGGTGAGCTCCAGTTGCTGTGCGAAGTCGCGCGGATGCGTCTGGGGCTGTTCCAGCGCCATCGCCAGGAGTTTGCGTACATTTGCGACCGCCTGCCTGCCCGCCTCGCCCTGCGTGAGCCACTTTGCTTCATACTGGCTCGCCTCCAGTGCCCGCGCCAAGATAGCCCCCACCGTCCACTCCCCCACCCGCGCAGTGAGTGGCTCGAACCACTCCCAGAACGCACGCAATCGCTCGGCGTCCGACGCATCGAGGTCGGTCGTCTCTTCCAAGCAGCAACGCAGGGGTAGTTCCGACTGTTGCGCCCGCTGCATCAGGATCATCAGCGCGTCGGGACTGACCCCCACCAACGGCGAGCGTAGCACACACGCCAGTGCGAGGTCGTCCTCCGCGTCGCTGAGGGCGCGCAGCAGGTTCACCAGGTCGCGCACCTCGTACTGCGCCCAGTAGCCGCGCCCGCCGCCCACCACGAAATAGGGCACGCCCTGCTCGCGAAACGCCCGCTCGAACTGTGCGACCGCCGTGAACTGATGGAACAGCACCGCAAAGTCGCCATATCGCGCGGGTCGTTCCGCGCCTGTAGCGGGGTCATGGACGGTTAGGTTCCCCTGCTCCACCCAGTGGCGGATTTGCGCGGCGATGAGCGTCGCCTCGCGAGCGGGGTCGCGTGCTGGAAGCCGCCAGACCTGCACGCGCGGCTCAGCCCCTGCAGGCGCGGGCGGACGCATCGGCTCTAAGCGCAGATACCGCGCCCCCCACAAATGCCCGAACACCAACTCCACAAACGCCAAGATGTCGGGGTGTGAACGAAAATTCGCCTGCAGCGGCACAAGGCGTCCGTCCGACTGCAAGGCGCACTGCTGCCAGTTCTCGAACACACGCGGGTCCGCATACCGAAACCCGTAGATGGACTGCTGCACATCCCCCACGACCATCAGGCTACCCCCTTCCGATAAAATATCGATAATCCGTGCTTGTAGCCCATCGATGTCCTGCGCTTCGTCTACCAGCGTGTAGAGGAAGCGTCGCTGGTAGCGTAGGCGCACGGAGGCGTAGTTGCACAACATCTGCAGAGCGCGGATTTGCATGTCGTCGAAATCCAGCGCGCCCTGTTGCTCTTTGAGGGTTTCGTAAGCACGCAGGTACGCGATGGTCAGAGACAGCAGGGCGCAGCTCACATCGCGAGCGCGCGCTTCCAACTCCAGCGCGAGCGCGTTGGGCACCTCCCACGCTTTGTCCATCGCCTGTTGCAAGTAATGCTGGATGAGCCTCTCGGCGTCGGGATAGTTTTCCTGCCAGCGGTGCAGATCCTCGATAGTTAGTCCTCGATGGCGCACAGTCTCGGCGACTTTCGCCACAATCTTATACAGCGACTCCAGCGGGTCGCCCCGTGTGCCATCGAGGTTCAGGTAATCGGCGAGGAGGTCGATGAGGGGGTCGCTTTCGAAGCTGCGGGGTTCCTTGAGCAGGTCGGCGAGAGCGCGGTGGAACGCCTCGCGCTTGAGCTGGTGCGCGGCGGGATGGGGCATCACGCGGAGATCGGGGTCAACGCCCGCCTCGAAAGGGTTCTCCTGCAGCAAGCGTCGGCACAGGGCATGCACGGTATGGATGTAGGCGTTTTCGATTCGGGTACGGGCGTCGCGCAGCCCGCGCTGTTCGAGCTTGCGGATGATGCGCGTCTTCATCTCGGCGGCGGCGTTGCGCGTGAAGGTGATGGTCAAAATGCGTTCGGGGTCAACATTGCGCTGGGCGACCAGGTGGACGAATCGCTCGGTCAGCACGCCCGTCTTGCCTGAGCCTGCGCCCGCCACCACGGCTAACAACCCGTCGCCATGAGTAATCGCCGCATGTTGGTCGTCAGTCCAACGCATGGTCTCTAAAGCCGCGTTTGGAGCAAGAGCGCACACCCTGTTCAGCTTCGCTTGAATCGCTTTTCGAGGTCGTCCCAGCTGAGTGTAATCGTGATGGGGCGTCCGTGCGGGCATAAGTACGGGTTCTCGGTACGGGCGAGGTCTTCGATGAGTTTGCGCATTTCAGGCAGGCTGAGCGGGTCGCCTGCCTTCACAGCGAGCTTGCAGGCGGTGGTAATCCAGATTTGCTCGCGAGCGATGGGCAACCGCTTGCTCACGGAGAGTTCCACCAGTTCATCGACGATGTCGCGCAGGGTCTGCACCGGGTCACCTTTCAGCGCAGCGGGCACGGCGCGAATGAGAAACGCATCCTGCCCGAACAGCTCCAGCTCGAAGCCGATTGCGTGCAGCTCAGGGAGTTTCTCCTGGAGGAGCAGGGCGTCACGACGGCTGAGCTGCAGGGTTTCTGGCGTGAGCAGGTGCTGTTTCGGGATGGGCAGTGCGCCCCGCGCCTGACACAACTGCTCGTACAACACGCGCTCGTGCGCGACATGCTGGTCGATCAGCACCAGCCCCTGCCGTGTCGCTGCAACGATGTAGGTGTTTCGCGCCTGCCCCAGAATCTGCAGGTCGTCCAGCAGGTGAGCGAAGGGGAGATGAGCCGTCTGGATCGGCGGTGCGCCTCCCTCGTCCAGAAGCGTCGGTGCCCTCACAGATAGCGCCCCACTCGTCGCCTCAGCCTCCCCACCGACAACCCCTCGCGTAGCGTCGGCGTCCCCGCCGACGAACCCCCTCGTAGCGTCGGCGTCCCCGCCGACGAAACTCGTCGCCTCAGCCTCCCCGCCGACAGCCCCTCGCGTAGCCTCAGCCTCCCCGCCGACGAAACTCGTCGTCTCAGCCTCCCCACCGACAACCCCTCGCGTAGCCTCGGCCTCCCCGCCGACAACCCCCCGCGCAGCGTCAGCCTCCCCGCCGACAACCCCCCGCGCAGCGTCAGCCTCCCCGCCGACAACCCCCCGCGCAGCGTCAGCC
>CALAMM010000139.1 GCA_937925775.1 uncultured Fimbriimonadales bacterium | reverse complement strand
TCTTGCCCGCGCCCGCTGAAGCGCGCGTTGAATTCCAGCACCAGAAACTGCGTGCGCCATGTAGCGACGCTGGGGCGCGCGAGTCGCTCGCCAGAAATGCTAATCAGGGTCTGACCCCGCTCCTCAGAAACTTTTACAGATTGCACGACCTGCCCGCTTGCCGCGAGCGGCGTCGCGAGCAGCGTACACAGCAACCAAACACAGATGTAAGTTCGCGTTCTCATGGTGTGTTGCCTCCGTTCAGGGCGGTCGATTCGCCGACGCGGACGGTCAGCTGCTGTTTGCCTTTGCGCAGGGTAATCTTCCCGCGCTCGATGCTTACGACGCGCCAGCCCTCTTCCAGCAGGTCACCCTGCTTGACGAATCGGCGGCGTCCCTCCTTGTCGGCAAGGACGGCGACGGAGTTCGGTCCTTGGACCACGCCCGTGACTTGATAGTTCGGATATTCGGGTTCTGTAGGTGGTGCGGTCTCGGCGGGCTGTAGTCCAATCTGCCCGCTTGGAAGAGTCATTGGCGGTAGAGGTGGCGTTCCACTGATTTCGCGACGCGGCGTGGGCGCGTTGCGCACCACTTTATTGCCCTCAGGCGGCGTGGACTGCGCCACGAGTGTGGGGCGGAAGGGGTCGCGCGGCGTCAGCGGGGGCAGCTGCTTCTCCGCGGATGAAGTCGTTTGGGACCCTCCTGCGTTTGGGTCCGAAGCATTCGGCTGGGACGCTGTCGGCTGCTGCGTGGTCGCCTGGGGCGCGTCGCCGCCGAGCAGTCCACCGAACTGCACAACGCCAACCGTGACCAGCACCGCAAACAGCGCCACCAGAATCAGCAGCTGCTTCTGATTGGTCGGCTTCTTCGCGCCATCGGTCTGTGTGTTCGCCATACTACCCTCCTGTCTGCGTAGTGCTGGGGCGCGCCTGCGCCGAGCGGAAAATGAACGCCTTCACAACCATCTTAATCTCCAAGTCAGGATTCGCGTTCGACTGCTCCGCGCCTGACTTCGCCTGCAAGTTCAGGCTCTGCACCGCTAATATTTTCGGAAAAGTCTCCAGCGTTTTTAGCAGGCTCATCAGATCCCAGAACTTGCCGCGCAGCTGGATTTCGAACAGCTGCTCTTCGTAGGGCTTGGGTGGCTCTTTTTGTGTCGACTCCGACTGGTCGGGATTTTGCGGAGGTTTTGGCGGTGGCGCTTGCGGACGGATCGAAACAATCTGCAGGTTGCGTTGAAGCGCGGTCTGCTCGAACTGCTTGAGCAAGGTGGGCACATAGGCGGCTTCGCTCACCCCGCGTTCTAAGAACTGGAGCTCGCGCCGGGTAGCTTGCAGCTGTTCCACGATTTGCCGCAGCTGTTTGGCAGCGTGTTGCGCCTGCTGCAGCTCGTCCTGTCGCGCCTGAAGCTGTTCTTGAGCGGACTGGATGGAGCGCCACGGCAGGTAGAGGCTCCCTGCACCGATAGCAAGGGTTCCAGCCACGGCTGCCCCCAGCAGTTTCGTGGTGCGTTGTGCCCGTTGAATCCGTTTACTGACCGCCACTTTGCGTTCCCTCCTGGTTCTGGTTAGGCTGTTGCGCAGTGCCCTTGACTTGCGCGGTAATCTGGAACTCGACAGCGACTTGTTGTTCGCTCAGGGCGCGTTCCTGACTGTAGTCGAGACGCACCTGCTCCAGTTCGGGGTGCTGGTTCAGGCGTAGCATGAACTCGCCGACGCGCTGCTGGTTCTCGGCGACGCCTTTGAGGGTGATTTCGAGCGGTTTTTTCGGGTCGCTGCGCTTGCCCAGCTCCGCGCCTGTGAGAAAGCAGCCCTGAGGGGTATGCTGAGCAAAGTGCTGGAACAGTTGTTGCCAGCGCCCTGTATCTTTGCGCGCGTTCTGGAGCGTGCTGACGAGGGGCTGCAAGGCGTTAAGCTCCGCTTGGGTCTGCTGCAGCTGTTGCAGGGTGGGGCGGAGTTTGACCAGCTGTTCCTCGACGCTGGCGCGCTGCATCGTCAGTGCGCCAGCGTACAAGAGCAGTCCCCCCCAGCCGACCACAACGAGTGCAACCACGAGCAGCCATCCCAGTCCCAACAGGCGGTTCTTACGCTCGACAACCCTTCGGAGCTGCTGTTCCTGAGCGATTAGGTTAATAACTGCCATCGAAGTTCCTCCTCACGCGGCTTGGGTTAGGGTAGAGGTTTCCTCTGTGAGCGGTTCTACGAACGGCTGCGCCGCCTCAGCAGGCGCGAGCGCACTGCCCAACACGGTTGCCCAGCGCACGCCACTTTCGATCTGCTCTGGGTGAACATTCTTGGGTTCAATCGTTTCGCCGCTGAACGGGTCTAACAGACGCGCTGGAATACCCAGTTTGTGTTCAAAATAAGTAGCGATTCCCTGCATCTGCGCCCCGCCACCGTAGAGATAGAGTTGCTCGATAGCCCCCCTATTCCCTTGCGACGGATATTGCGACTGGTAGTAGTTCAGCGAGCGTCGGATTTCGCGGATTAGCTCATCGATAATCGGCTGGATAAGGCGCAGAGGCGGGTTCTCCTGAGGCTGACCTGTGTGGATGAGGTCGCTCAGGTTCAAACTCCGTTTCACCTGCTCCGCCTCTTCTTGCGTATAGTTGAAATAGCCTCTGAGTGCGGCGGTGAAGGTGTTGCTTGCAATTGGGATAAAGCGCGTTAGCACGAGCGTCGTGTTGCGGGCGACGGTAATCTGAGTATGTTCACCTCCCAGATCGACCAGCGCATAGGCGTAAGGGAGCGACGCGCCGTACACTGCCTGCAGCGTGCGTAGCGCAGCGAAGGGTTGCAGCTCCAGCAGCTGGGGGTCCAGCCCCGCTTTCTCTGCCAGTTCGAGCAGCGGTTCGGCAGTGGAGCGCGGCGCGGCGACAAGCAGCACCTCCATCTGCTCCTCGCTGCCCGATGGGAGTATCTGAAAGCCTATCAGATGCTCTTCGGCAGCAGAGGGTAAGTAGCGCGTGGCCTCGAACTGGATTGATTTTTGCAAGGTCTCAGGCGTCATGCGCGGCAACCGCACAGGACGCGCGGTCGTCTGGGGTCCTCCCACAGAGAGCATCACTTTTTTCTGGTGGACGCCTACACTCGCAAGTGTCGTGCGGAGCGCCTTATAAACCGTGTCGGGATCTAAGATTGTGCCTTCACGCACGGCGTCGTGGGGGAGTGGCGTCTCCACAAGGCGTTCCACGCGCAGCTGACGCCCCTGCAGCACGCCCGCGCACAACTTGATGCTGGTCGTCCCGATATCGAGCGCCAGCACAGATTCAGTTCGGGCAGCTCTACGCGACATGGGTCTCTTCCTCCTTCACTGTGAACTCGGCGGCGCGCTGTGCCATCATCCACTCGTCGAGCGCGTTTTTCAGGAACCGCCACTTGCCGT
>CALAMM010000138.1 GCA_937925775.1 uncultured Fimbriimonadales bacterium | reverse complement strand
CGCACCTGCGCTTGGACAAGAATGTCCAAGCCACACTCGTAGCGTCGGCATCTCGCCGACGAACTGTGCTTGGACAAGATTGTCCAAGCCACTTTGTAGCGTCGGCGTCCCCGCCGGCGGATGCAGCGACGACAAGAATGTCGTCGCACCTGCGCTTGGACAAGAATGTCCAAGCCACACTCGTAGCGTCGGCGTCTCGCCGACGAGAACTGCTTGGACAAGAATGTCCAAGCCACTTGGAGCGGTGGGGTGCCCTGAACGAGCTACGCGGTAGGACTCTCGCCATCCATCGCGAACATTTCCTTTCTCGCGGAGGGTTATGGATATGCAGTATGTACATCTGGGTCGTTCAGGGCTACTGGTGAGCCGACTCTGTCTCGGCACGATGAACTTCGGTCCCAACACCAGCGAGGAAGATTCCTACAAAATCATGGATCGCGCGCTGGAGTTGGGGATTAACTTTTTTGACACAGCGAATGTGTACGGCTGGGTCAAAGGCGAGGGCATAACGGAGCAGATTATTGGTCGTTGGTGGTCGCAGGGTGGCGGTCGGCGTGAGAAGGTCGTGATTGCCACTAAAGTCTACGGCGTGATGGGCGATTGGCCCAACGAGTCGCGCCTATCGGCGTTGCATATCAAGCGCGCCTGCGAGGACAGCCTGCGCCGCCTGAAAACCGACTATATCGACCTGTATCAGATGCACCATGTCGATCGCGAATGCCCGTGGGAGGAGATTTGGCAGGCGATGGAGCAGCTTTACCGCGAGGGGAAGATCCTCTATGTAGGTAGCAGCAACTTCGCGGGCTGGCACATTGCGCAGGCACAGGAAATTGCCAAGCAACGCCACTTTATGGGGCTGGTCTCCGAGCAGAGCCTGTATAATCTCACCGCGCGAATGATCGAGCTGGAGGTAATCCCTGCCTGTCTGCACTATGGCGTAGGGGTTCTCCCGTGGAGTCCGCTGGCGGGCGGGCTGCTGGGCGGGGTTTTGAAGGGTGTGCGCGAGGGACGCCGCGCCTCCGAGAAGGTGCAGCGAGACCTGGCGACTCATCGCGACCGTATCGAGCGCTACGAGGCATTCTGCGAGGAGTTGGGCGAGGAACCGGCGAATGTCGCGCTCGCATGGCTACTCCACCAGCCTGCCGTCACCGCACCGATTATCGGTCCGCGCACGCTGGACCAGCTGGAGCGGAGCATGCGCGCGCTGGAAATCCAGCTCGACGAGGCTGCGCTCAAGCGACTGGACGAGATTTTCCCTGGGCCTGGCGGTCCCGCGCCTGAAGCGTATGCATGGTGAGGGTTCCTCGCTTCGGAGATTCTCCCAAGGCGTCTTGCCATTTTGGGCTGTAATAGCTGATGCACCACAACGACGATGTTGACGGGAACAGAGGCGTCGACGATGCCGACCTGCTGATGATGCTGTTTGCGTTCGGACAGGCAGGGCAGTATCTGGGGCGCGTCGATATAAACTGCGACGGCATCGTGGACGATGCCGACCTGCTAATCACGCTCTTTCACTTCGGGGAGGGATGCTGAGAGGCTACCCTCCCTGACGACGACGCAACAGGACTCTCCCCGCCTACGCTGAACTATCGCACCGTGCGCGAGCTGGTGCTGGAGCTGTGGAACTATCGGGAACTGCTACGCACGCTGGTCATTCGCGAGCTGCGCGTGCGCTACAAAAACTCAGCGCTGGGCTTTTTCTGGTCGCTGCTTAACCCTTTGGCGACCGTGCTGGTGATGACCATCGTGTTCAAGTATGTGATGGGCATGCGCATCGCCAACTATTCAGCATATATACTCGCAGCGTACCTGCCGTGGACTTTTTTCCAGTTCGCGCTACTCGACTCCAGCCAGACCATCCTGGTTTACATGCAGGTTATCAAGAAAATCTATTTCCCGCGTGTGCTGTTGCCGCTGGCGGCGGTGGTCTCGAACTTTATCCACTTCCTGCTGGCGATGGGCGTGCTGTTTGTGTACCTGTACGGCGTCGTGGGCACACCACCGCAGTGGAGCTTGCTGCTGTTGCCTGTAATTATGCTCAGTCACCTCTTATGGGTGGTGGGGCTGGCGGCGGTAATCGCCTGCTGGAATGTGTTTTATGAGGATGTCAAGTACCTCGTGAGCGTGGGGTTGCAGTTGCTGTTTTTTCTAACGCCTGTGATTTACTTCTCGGAGCAGTTGCGCTACACGACGCTGGTTCCCGAAGGGTATCGGGAGGAGCTTTTCTGGGCGTATCATTTGCTCAATCCGATGGCGACGCTTACGATGGCGTATCGCAAGGCGATTCTGCCCCCGATTACAATCGTGCAGGAGAACGCGGCACTGGGGCAGGCGACGCAGTTCCCTGACATGCCGTTGCCGTTGTGGCTGCTGGGGCTGAACTTCGTGATGGGCGCGGGTGTCGCGCTGCTGGGGCTGAGCTACTTTCGGAAACACGAGTGGGAGTTTGTGGAGCGACCATGAACCGTGCGGAGTTGATGGCGTGGCTGAGGTTGCTGAGCTTGGAGTTCTCGGCGAACAAGTTGCGGGCGTTGCTGGAGCGGTTTGGCGACCCCGAGGGCGTGTTCTGTGCAAGTGCGGCGGCGCTGCGTGAAGTCACAGGCATTCGCGAGGCGGATGTGGCGGCGATAGAGCGTGCAGCGCGTGCGCCTGTAGCGATTCCTGCGCTGCTGGAAACGGGCGCGGCACAACTGCTGATTGCTGGCGTTTCCGACGACTACCCACGCCCGCTGGAAATCCTGCCCGACCCGCCCCCAGCGCTATTTGTGTGGGGTAATTTGCAGGAGCGCGACCGATTCGCAGTGAGTGTGGTGGGCACGCGCAAGCCGAGCCCATACGGACGCATGGTCGCCGAACGGTTCACGCGCGATTTGTGCGAGGCAGGGCTCACGATTGTGAGCGGGGGCGCGTCGGGCATCGATACGGTGGCGCATCGCACCGCGCTGGAAGCGGGCGGACGCACGGTGGCGATTTTGGGCAGCGGGCTGGGCAATCTGTACCCGTCCGAGAACCGCGCTCTGTTCCGACGAATCGCCGAGTCGGGGGGCGCGGTGGTCAGCGAATATCCATGGGACGCGGAACCCGACGCTTGGCGGTTCCCCGTACGCAATCGGCTCATCGCCGCGTGGGGGCTGGGCACGCTCGTGGTGGAAGCGCCCGAAGCGAGTGGCGCCCTAATCACCGCACGGCTCGCCAGCGAGTACGGGCGCGAAGTGTTCGCCGTGCCCGGCAGTATCGACAGCCCCACAAGCAAAGGCTGCCACGCGATAATCAAAGACGGCGCCGCGCTGGTGGACTGCGCCGAAGATATCCTAAACGCCCTGAAAGTCCCGACCGAACCGCGCACGCAAGTCGCCAGTCTGCCGCTTCTCACCGAGACGCAAGAGAAGCTGCTGAATGCGCTCGATTTAGAACCGCGCCATGTAGATGCCCTCGCGCGGCAGGTGGGGCTACCTGTGCATACGGTGCAGGCGGAACTGACGATGCTCGAGATGCAAGGGCTGGCGCGACGCATGCCCGGCGGCGCCTTCGTGCGGGTGTTGTAGGCTTTTCGCCCCCTCCACTGATTAATGATGTGAGTCGTTGCGACGCGAGTGGGCGACTGCCGCCTTGTCTCCGTGTGCTTTGGTTGCCGATGCCTCCAGCGTTTCGGGCAGCTGCAGCCACTCCACCTTCCCCTCGCGCAGGGAAAACACCCCGCCCGCAAACCCCACCTTGCCAAGCTCATAGTGCCTGCGCACGATGGCACTGCGCTGGTAGATGGTTTGAATCACATGGCGCACATTTTCTCGAACTACCCGCTCAATGAGCGCGTCGTCTTTCAGGTGGGGGTGTGTGGAGCGCACTTGCCGCACCACGGGCGCGATATGCTCAACCAGATGAGGCAGATGTCCGTTCAGAGGCTCGCCTGAAACCGCCGCCCTGACTGCACCGCAATGCGTATGTCCCAGCACGACAATCAATGGGGTTTTGAGATGTTCCACAGCGTACTCGATTGAGGCAAGGTTTTCCTTGTTGATTACGTTGCCCGCCACGCGCACCACGAAGAGCTGCCCCAGCCCCTGATTGAAAATCAGCTCAGGGGGCACACGCGAGTCGGAGCAGGCCACCACCACTGCGAACGGCTTTTGCCCCTCCGTCGCCAGCGTGTAGCGCGTCATCTCGTCCACAGGGGGCAGGAGCAGCTTCCCTTTGGCGAACAGTTCGTTGCCGTACTGCAGTTTGCCCAGCGGGTCTGTAGGGATTGGTTTCGGTGGTGGGGCGAGCATCCTCCCTGCGACCACCCCTACCCCTGCAGCAATCAACCCCACTGCCAGCGCCTGCACCATCGGTTTCATGGCATGGGGAGATATTCCACACTCGCAGGCGCGTTAGGATGCGCTTTTCACCTGTTTTTTCGGGGTGGGCACATCTTCTGGCTGCGCTTGGGCGGCCAAGATGTTCTCTTTCTGGATGGCTTCGTAGATCTCGCGGCGATGCACCGCCACACTGCGCGGGGCTTTGATACCGAGCCGCACCTGCTCACCGCGCACTTCCAGCACGATGACCTCGATATCATCGCCAATCATAATACTCTGATTGACCTTGCGTGTAAGCACTAACATTCCGACAGCCCTCCCTGGCGTGAGCGATTAGCCTGCGGCTTCGGTCGCTTGCGCGGTGCGCCACAGTTCGTGTAATATCGGATGGCGCGTGTGATAACGCTCATCATCTAAGATCACCTGCCGTCCAATGCGCAACTCCAGATTAATCACCAGCGGCGCGAGCAAGTTCGAGGTCATCGCGTGCGGTTTGCCCCGCGGAATCGACACGGTGGTCAGTACCACCTTCGGCGTCGACTCGCTCAACCGCAGCCGTTCAACCTCTGCATCCGATAACACCACCTCGTAATCCGGACGGAAATACCACGGGTCAATCAGCAAGAGCGCCAAACACGGCTCCTCCACTGATTGCAACCACCAGAAAGGCCCCTCGCTATCATGGCGTATCAGAACGAAGCGACGATACTGACCTAAGCCCACCAGTCCGTCCTCAAAGGTGATGATATCGTCCGCTCGTATTGTAATTGTACCGAATCGTGTGGTTTCAAGTTCCATGCCTTAACCTCCACGCAAGAAATCGAACAGGTTCACGCTCTGGATGCGTGCAAAAACTTGCAGAGATGCCTGATAGCTCAGCTCCGATTGCTTGAGTCGGCTGATGGCTTCGGCGAGGTCTATTTCTTCGATATCGGCGAGGTTGCTTGTGAGTTGGTCGCGGCGGCTCAGATGCAGCTGCTCGTAGTTGGTCAGCTCGCGCATGCGCACGCCCACCTCGCCGCGATAGCGGTGGAACTCACTTTGGTACTGTTCGATCTCTTGCAAATCGGTGATTGAGAGCTGCGCGGATGCACCGCTTTGTAGGTTGTTCACTATCTGAGTGAGTTTGTTGTAGAGATCGGCGATGCGTGCACCTGAGAAGTTCATGTCGATGGTGCGGTCGGCGGCGATATTGACCGTGAGCGGGTTGCCGTCGCCCACATAGCTGGCGACGCCGCCGACAACATCGATAGGGGCGGTGTGGACGGTCTGTCCGCTGAAGAGATACCGTTCGCCGTCGGGGCGTTGGTTGCCAATCTGGAGCAGGCGTCGCTGGATTT
>CALAMM010000137.1 GCA_937925775.1 uncultured Fimbriimonadales bacterium | reverse complement strand
CGACGCGAGCTCGGGTTCATGCAAGCGATTTGGCGGGGGTTGAGCGAGATGCCTGAGGTGCAGCCACCAGCCGATTTGCACGCGCGGATTATGACCCATGTGCGTGCGAACACGCGCCTGCGCGAGGCGCCGCCGCGCTTCGCGCTGTGGCGCTGGGCAGGCGCGGCGGCGGCAGCGGCAGGGCTGTTCCTAATGGGCTTTTTCGCGGCGCAGTCCGACGGCGTGCAGGCGACCTTCGGGTTCGGCAGCAAGCGCGCCCCTGCGGTGGAGACTCCCACACCCGTACAAGCAGGCGTGTTTATCGAGTATCGCGTGGTGGGTCAGGGCGTGCGCCTGCCCGTGCTGGAAGCGCGCATGAACCGCGCCGCGAACGCCGAACTGCGCTACGCGCCCGACGCCCAAAAACCGCCGACGCTGGTCTGGCAAGGCACGCTGCAACCTGGCAAAACCGTCGAGATACCCCTGCAGGCGTTGCTCCAAGCCTCCAACGAACGCGCCCTAACGCTGTGGTGGAGCGTGGACGGTCAGCAGCGCGTGCTGTTCGTGCCTGCGGGCTATCCCCCAGCGAAACTCGCCTCCATCCGTCTGCAGGCGAAACTCGGCGACGCGCTACGCCAGCTCGCCAGCATCTATCAGACGCCCATCGAGTGGCAGCCCCATGGCGAGGAGCCGCTGGTGGTGCTGGATGTGCAGGACGCCACGCTGGAAGACGCCCTGCGCCAACTGCTGCAAGGCTCTGCCTACACCGTGCAACGACACGGCGAAACAGTGCGCGTCGTTGCGCGATGAGCTCGGCGCCGACGCTCCCGCAGATACGACGGCGTTCGTGTAGTCGCTGGTTGTATCAGCGGGGGTGCCGACGCTACAGGCGCGGTTCGTCAGCAAGACGCCAACGACAGCTCACGCTCGTCCCCCTGAATTGCTCTTACGCGCCTCCCTGCGCACTGGTGTCGCCCTGAGCCGCTTGCAGCTTGCGCTCCAGCTCTTCGAGTTCCCTGAGCGCTTCCGAGTCATCGACGGTAGTGGGCGTGCTGGTGGCGACGGCGTCGGCGGTTGCAGGGCGCAGTCCCAAGCGCTGCTCGATTTTTTGCAGCTCGGCTTCTGCCTCGTAGTCGATTTGCGCGTCTTGCAGGGCGGCGATGCGTCCCTGCAGGCTCTGCGCCGCCATCTCCTGACGGGCAGCTGCCTCCGCCTCCGCGCGCTGAATGCGCTGCTCGGCGGTCGCCCAACTCGACTCGATGTTCTCGACACTGATGCCTTCCAGCGCTTTGTTGATAGCGTTCTGAATTTGGGCTTGTTTCCAGCG
This sequence comes from uncultured Fimbriimonadales bacterium, assembly GCA_937925775.1. Taxonomy (GTDB): domain Bacteria; phylum Armatimonadota; class Fimbriimonadia; order Fimbriimonadales; family GBS-DC; genus GBS-DC. Next base: position 9,619 of record CALAMM010000137.1, on the reverse strand, counting down.
TGCCTTCATCGCCAACGCCTGCGCGGTTTTGACCCGCACTTCCTCTTCCTGACGCCGGATGGCAAGCTTGATCGATTCCACCGTGTCGATTGCCTGTTGGAGCGAGGCGCGCATGGTTTCTAACGCGCCCTCCTGCGCCTTTTTCTCGCGCACGATTTGCAGGGCGAGGTCGCGCTTGCCCTGCTGGAGCGCGAGTTCCGCCTTGCGCTCTAAATCGCGCACGGTGCGCTCCAGCTTCTCAACCTCCGCTTGGAGCATATTCTTCTGCGTAATCGCTTGAATCGCCCGCTCGCGGTTGCGCGCGAGGGTCTCCTGCATCTCGCGTCGCGCCTGATCCAGCAGCACTTCGGGGTCTTCGAGCTGCTCCACCTTGCCCGTCACCCATGCGACCAAGTATCTCCAGAGCCGTGCTAATGCCTTAAACATGTCTCTCGCGCCCCCTGTTGTGTTGGCGTGCTGAAGTGTACCCGAAAAGGCGTTGCAATTAACGCACCACGCTGCCGCTGGGCACTTCGCGGTCGGGGTGGAGCAACACGGCTTTGCCGTCCACATCGGCAGCCAACATCATGCCCTCCGACACGATACCGCGAATCAGCGCGGGCTGCAGGTTCACCAACACAGGGATTTGCTTCCCCACAATCTGTTCGGGAGTGTAGTCCTCGGCGATGCCTGCGACGATGGTGCGCTCCTCGCCGCCGACATCCAGCGTGAGTTTGAGCAGCTTAGTGGACTTGGGAACTGGCTCCGCTGCTTTCACTGTCGCGATACGGATTTGCAGACGCTTGAAGTCGTCGATAGTAATCATGTCTTGCATGGCTGTTGTAGAGGTGGCTTGGACAGTTTTATCCGAGCCTGAGGTACGGACAGGAGTGTCCGTACTATGTGATGCTTGTAGGCGTGGAAAAATAGGTTTCGGTGTGCGCAGGCTGTGTCCTGTTGGGAGAGCGTTCATCACGAGCGCATCACTCCAGCAGGGCACAGTGTCAAGGTTCAGTTGGTGGGCGATTGCGCGGGCGACTTGGGGCATGACAGGCTCAATCAGCCCGCAAAGCAGGCGCGTGGCGATAAGCCCCGCGTACAGAACCTGCCCTGCTCGTTCCGAGTGGCCCTGTTTCATCAGTGTCCAGGGAGCTTGCTCATCGTAGTAGCGGTTTACTGCGCTGATAATCTGCCATGCTTCCCGCAGCCCGCGCGGGAAGTCCACCGCTTCGAAGGCTTCTGTGACCTGCGCGGCTTGCTGCGCGAACAGGTCGGCAAGCCCTGCATCCAGCCGCGCGCCTGCAGGCACGCGCCCCTCAAAATAGCGGTGCATCATCGACAGCGTGCGGTGCAGCAGGTTGCCCAGATCGTTGGCAAGGTCGCCGTTGTAGCGCGCTTCGAAGCCCTCTAAGCTGAACTCGGCATCGGCGTCGGTGGGCATCTCGCGCAGGAGGTAGTAGCGGAAGGCATCTATTGCATAGGGCAGTTCGCACCCCGACGCTTGCGCCAGCGACCCCGCCACTTCCAGCGGCGCGTACACATTGCCAAGCGACTTGGACATTTTCTGCTTGTTCACTATCCACCAGCCGTGCCCGTACAGGCGTTTGGGGAGGGGCAAGCCCAGCGCCATCAGCATCGCAGGCCAGATGGTAGCGTGGAAGCGGGGCAGGATGTCCTTACCCATAAGTTGCAAATCAGGAGGCCAGATATCCAAGTACGCCTCGCCGCGCTCCAGCCAGCCCGTGGCGGTCAGGTAGTTCAGCAGCGCATCGAACCACACATACACCACGCCGCTGTCGGGGTCGTCGGGCACCGGCACGCCCCACTCCGAGCCTGTACGCGACACGGCGACATCCTGCAAGCCCTCGTTGAGGAAGCCCAGCGTCTCGTTAAGGCGCACTTCAGGCTGGATGAACGAGGGATGCGCAAGGAGATGCTCCTTCAAGCGCGACTCGTAGGCGGAGAGGCGGAAGTAGTAGCACGGCTCATCGCGCCACTCCAGCGGCTTACCGCAATCGGGACAGGTTTTCGCCTCGCCGACCTTGCTGCTGGCGAAGAAGGTCTCACACGAAATGCAGTACCAGCCCTGATAGCTGCCTTTGTAAATGTCGCCTTGCTCGCGCAGGCGGCGGAACACCTCGCTCACGACGCGCTTGTGCCGCGCCTCGGTCGTGCGAATGAACACATCATACTCAATATGCAGCGCGCGCCATGTGCGTTCGAACACCTCCGCCATCTCGTCGACGAACTGCTGGGTGGGCACACCGCGCTCCTGCGCCACGCGATGCACTTTCGGGGCGTTCTCGTCGGTGCCAGTGAGGAAGTAGACCTCCTGACCGCGCCGCTTGTGGAACCGAGCGCAAGCGTCGGCGACAATCGTGGTCAGCGCAGTGCCGATGTGCGGCGCGCTGTTCACATAGTAAATTGGCGTCGTGATGTAATAGCGTTTCATAGCGTCGCGCATGAGTGTACCTGATGGATTTCGGGAGGAGGTAGGCGACACGCCCGAAGGTCGCTTTAGCCCTCTATCTTGCGAAATCAGACGCGCGACCCCTGTTTCACCGAGAATCGGCTCGCAATTTCAATCCAGCACAGAGCGCGATTACAACGGGTATCATCATGGCAAGGGTCTGCCTAATGTATCGGCATGAGCTGATTGTCATCGGCGCGGGACCTGTCGGACTGGCAGCAGGTATCGAAGCCAAACGCGCCAAACTGGACTTTCTGATTCTGGAAGCGGGCACAGTCTGCCAGTCGCTGGTGGAGTACCCGATTGGCATGCGCTTCTTCTCGCCTGCCGATGAACTGGCGATTGGCGGCTACCCGTTCCCAACTCCCCACGACGAAAAACCCACGCGCGAAATGGCGCTGAACTACTACCGCAAAGTCGCCTCTGCCGAGGATCTCCCCATCCGCACCTATGAGCGTGTGGAGCGTATCGAGCGCGACGACGGGGGCTTTACGCTCCACGCCACGCGACTGCCCCACAACACTCAGGTTCGATATCACGCGCGGTGCGTGCTTGTCTGCACGGGGATCTGGGGCAAGGAGAAACGGCTGACGGTCGAGGGCGCGGCACTTCCCCATGTGTTGACGCGCTACGATGACCCAATCCGCTTCTGGCGCAGGCGCGTGCTGATCGTGGGGTCGGGCAACTCGGCAGGTGAGGCGGCAATCCGACTGGCAGATGCAGACGCACAGGTGTGGCTCGCCGTGGAGCCGCCCGCGCTGGAACAGTGCAAGTTCCGCCCGTTCATCCTGCGCGAAATTCAGCTGCGCGTGGATGAGAGCCGAATCGCGCCCCTAACGGACACCCAAATTCTGCGGATTCAGCCCGAATGCGTTGACCTGCGCTGCGCTCAGGGCATCGAGAGCCTCCCTGTCGATTTCGTACTGACTCTAATCGGGCTGGAGCCGAACCGCAGCCTGCTGGAGCCACTTGGCGTGGCGTTCGGCGCGGACGGCAAGCCTGCCCACGACCCTCAAACCTACGAGACGAATGTACCGGGACTGTTCGTCGGCGGCGCACTCTCGCAAGATGGTTTCATCTATGTCGCACGCGAGCGTGTCAGGCTGGCAATCGAGGCAATCAGAGAGCGCATTCGCAACCGATAACTTTTCGGTACAATACAGGGGGAGAGGCTGGGACGATGCGACGCAGCGACTGCACTTGGGCGCGCAAGCAGAAGTGGCGGTATCTGGACAAGACGCTGCCTGCGCCGCTCAGCCGACGGGTAGAGGCGCATTTAGCTGTGTGCATCCCCTGCCGAGCGGAGTTCACTCTGGCGCAAGACGCCCTCGATGCGCTCGCGACAGGGAAGCCCCTCACGCCTGAGCAGCAGCGCGCCCTGCAGCCACCTACGAGGCGTCTCTCGCTCAGCAAGGTCGCAGCGATCGCGATTTTAGCGCTGCTGGTCGGCGCGGGGGTTTACCTGTGGCGCATGCAAGGCGATGCGCTACTAACGCGGTTGAGCGCGCGGGGGTCAAACGACGCGCTCCCGACGATGCCTGAGCCTACCGTTCCCACCGAACCGAATACCCTCGCGCTCCCTGACACGACGGAGACCACGCCACCTGCCGCCCCCGAACAAAAACCCATCGAAGCGGCTCCCAAGCTCGTTGAATTCGAGACCTCGCCGAAACCGCCACAGGCAACGCCTCCACGACGCGCTCAGCCCACCCCGCGCCGCGTCGCCCCGACCAAGCCCAACTTGCAAGCCACATCGCCTGCTGAGGGCACCGTGGAAGTGTACGACGAGACAGGCGCCCTCATCAAGCGCGACCAGATGAAGGTGAAGCGATGAGACCGCATTTTCAAGAGACCCTAATCAACTTGGACGCGCGCGGCAAGGACGCCCGCGAGGTGTTCGCCGAGCTGTTCGCCCAGGCAAAGGTGGACTTTGTGCTGCAGGTGGATATTCAGCGCCCTGTGTATCTCAGCCTGCGCGAGACACCGTTTCTCAAGGCGTTGCAGCTGCTGTGTGAGGCGACGAACACGCGCTACAGCGTGCGTGAGGGTGTTTACTATATCGCACCCATCACGGGGGCGTCCTCTCCGCCTGCGGCGACAGTTCCAGAGACGCGCCCGCGCCCTGTGCGCTTGGTAGGCACGGGTCTGCCCCTGCGCACTGTGGCGGCGGAGATTGCCAAGCAGGCAGGCGTGAAAGTGGAGGTCGCGCCCGACGCGCCGAATCTGCGGTTCAACCTCAACTTGCCCAGCGTGGAGGTGGAAACCGCGCTCAGTGCCCTCTGTGAGGGGACAGGGCTTCGCTGGGAGAAAGTGAACGGCGGCTATCGGATTGCGGCAGCGGGTTCTCCCCAGGCACGCCCCACGCAATCACCGTCGGAGCAAAGCCCTGCGGCGCCGCGCGGTGCATCGGTAAGCCCGCGCCCTGCGCCCAGCCGCCCCCTCGCGCCCGACCCGATGCCACGCTGCCCGAAGTGCCGCTACTCCCTCCAACTCGACTGGCGCTACTGCCCCATCTGCGGCGCGTTTGTGAAACATCTCACCGACAGAGCCAAGCGCGCCCAGCAACAGCCGCCGCGATGAACTGCTACCTGCATCCCCATACGCCTGCCGTCGCGTGCTGCACAGACTGTAGCCAGCCTGTGTGTGAGGTCTGCCTCGTGCGTGTGAACGGCAAGCCGTATTGCGAACACTGCGCCGTAGACCGCCATCAGCAAAGCCCCTTCTGGGCAGGTGTGTTTAGCTTCTTTGTGCCCGGTTTAGGACAGTTCTACAACGGCGACTGGGCGAAGGGAATTGCCCTCCTACTCACAGGCTGGCTCATCCTCCCGTGGCTATACGGAATTGTTGATGCCGTGATAGTTGCTGGGGCGATTGCGCAAGGGGAGCGCGAGACGACGACAGTGCCACCAGGCTACCTCGTCCTTGCGCTCAAAATCGGTATGCTGGGGTTCAGCTGCCTGTATCTTACGCTCGCGTGGACTGTACTCGGCTTTGTCCTAACTGCACTGGGAGTGTCGGTCGCCCAGCCATGAACATCTTAGCGATGCCCTCCGAGCGACCCGCACTCCCTAAGACGCCTACTCGTCCAAGAGACGCCAAGCGCCGCTGCTGTCCTTGTAAGGAATGCCTCGGAACTGGATTTTCCCGTTGTACGGGCCGCCGTCCGCCACCAGCCACGCGCGAATCGTATGACGGTTGTCCAGCGTGCGCCCTGTGTATTGGGTGCCGTTGGCGTCCGTATAGGGGCGTGCGCGAACGGCTCTGGCGTGTCCATCCACATAGTTCGTATTCACCAAGCCAAAGTGGCGCGCCTGAATGGGCGTATCAAAGGCGTTGAATACTCCCCCTGGCTGTACCAGCGAGCCGTCGTAAATCATAACCGTTTCTACAGGATACTCCACCATTGCCAGGCGTTTCACCGCGCGCCCAGTGTTCGGAAACATGTTGTTATCTACCCCGAAGTCGATAAGTCCGTAGTTGTGCGTATAGCTGAACTCAGGCAGAACAGGCGGGCAGATAGGTGGAAAACCTGCAACTTGGAACGCTATAGCGGGACTCACGCGCGCACCATCCGAAGGACACAACATAATATCGCCACTCTTTTTATACGAAACCAACGCTTGGTAAAACGAGAACACGCAGACACCGTTCGGGGTAAGTTGCAGGTACATGTTGACAGGGAAGGTATCGTCGTAATCTTGCACATAGAGTAGCACCGCTGTTGCTGACTGACGCAGGTTGCTGATGCACTGGGTCGAGCGTGCCCGCTCACGCGCTTGGGCAAACACAGGAAACAGAATCGCCGCTAAAATCGCGATAATCGCAATCACGACCAGCAGCTCAATCAAAGTAAACCCGTTGCTTCGAAGGCGATGTGGTCGCATAAAAGCACCTCCTCCTAAAAGCATGAATACCAAAAGCCCAGAGGAAAAATCTGTGATTTGAATCACGGAACTGCTCCTACAACATCAGGTAAACATAAAGGTGATGGAGGTGCGATATGAATCTGCCAGAACTTTCGTACATCCAGTACTGGCTGGTGTTTAACATTCTGTCCCTCACGATTGCGGCGATGGGCGCGTCAGGGATTTTCTTTATTCTGGCGCGCAGCTATGTCGCCCCGAAGTACCACATTGCGCTCTATCTCTCTGCGTTAGTCGTGTTCATCGCCTGCTACCATTACTATCGAATCTTCGAGAGTTGGCAGGCGGCGTATACCTTGACGCAAGCAGGCACCTACGCGCCAACGGGGAAGCCGTTCAATGACTTCTACCGCTACGCAGACTGGATCGTGACGGTGCCGCTGCTGTTGACGGAGCTTATCTTGGTGATGGCGTTGCCTCGCGCGAAGAGTAACAGTCTCGTCGCGCGCTTGGTGATCGCCGCCATCATCATGTTAGCTTTGGGCTATCCTGGAGAGATAGAGCGTGAGAACATGACGATGCGTGGTCTCTGGTTCGTGCTCAGCTGCATCCCGTTTGTGTACATCTTGTATGTGCTGTACGGCGAGCTGGGGCGCGTGATTGCTGAGGCGAAGTTCGCGCCGCGAGTGAACCAGTTGCTGGGCACAACCCGCGCATTGTTGCTTATCTCGTGGTTGTTCTATCCGATTGCGTATCTTGCGCCGATGGCGGGCGTAGGCGGCGCCGCGGGCGAAGTTGCCTTGCAGATTGGCTACAGCCTTGCCGACCTGACGGCGAAGCCGCTGTTTGGCTTGTTCCTGTACTTTATCGCCCGCGAGAAGACGCTCTCCGAAGAGCCTGCCTACGCGGCGCAAGTGTCCAGCTAATAACTCGTTCGTTGCCGAGTTTGTTGACGCATCAGGGTGCGACGACAGAAATGTCATCGCACCCGATTCGTTGTCGCACCTGATGCGACGGCATTTTTGCCGTTGGTATCCAACAGGGTCTACTTCCTTTCCAGTTAATCCAGCTTCACGCGCCGCATGAGTTTAGAGAGCAGTCCGGGCGCGAACCGCTTGAGATAGAGCGCGATTTTCTCGTAGCGGGCGATGTAAACTTCCTCTTTGCGCTTATAGAGGGCGTTGAGGATATGTCGGGCGCATACCTCGGCTGGCATGCCTTTCGCGATGCGATTATCCAGAACCCCGTGCTCCTGCCCGTCGCCGCGCAGGGCGTGCAAGGAGACCTCCGTGCGCACAAAACCTGGGCAGATGAGCGTGATGCGAATCCCTTGGTCATACACCTCCGTGCGTAGCGAGTCGAAATAGCCGTGCAGGGCGTGCTTGGAGGCGCAGTAGGCGGACTGACGCGGCGTGCTGAACTTACCTAACAAGCTGCTCACTACCGCTATTTGTCCACCCCCGCGCTCAATCATGTAAGGCAATACGGTCTTGGTCAGCGAGATGACGCTGAAATAGTTCACCTCCATAATACGCCGATCGACGCTGAAGTCAGTCTCCAGCACGAGCGAGCGTTGGGAGATGCCCGCGTTGTTGATTAGGATGTCCACCTGCCCGAAGTGTTCGATGGCGGCGGCGACGGCGGTGGGATGGAACTCGTAGTCGGTCACATCGAAGGGCAGGAGCAGGATTTTGCCTTCACCGACACAGGCGTTTTTGACGGCTTCGAGGCGGTCGCGACGGCGCGCCGTGAGGATTAGGTGCGCGCCCTCGCGACTGAAGGCGTAAGCGAGCGCCTCGCCAATCCCCGACGAGGCGCCCGTAATCCAGACCACCTTATTGCGGAACCGCATCGCCTACACCGCATGACGTGCCATCGCCGTTTCGGGCAGCTGCTCGCCCAGCCGCGCCGCGATGTCCTCGGGATTCTGCGCCACGCGATACATCTCCTCGCGCGTAATCAACTTATGTTGATACAAAAACAGCAGGTGGTTGTCCAGCGAAATCATCCCCAGCTGCTGCCCCGTTTGGATCGCCGACTCGATGCTGTGGATCTTGCGTTCGCGGATCATGTGTCCGATGGCGGGGGTGACATACATGATTTCGAACGCGGCGACGCGCCCAGGTCGGTCGGCGCGTGGCAGGAGCAGCTGCGAGATAATCGCCACAAGGTTCGTGCTGAGCTGCACGCGAATCTGCTCCTGTTGCTCATGGGGGAACACATCCACGATTCGCTCCACCGTGCGCGCCGCGCCGGTGGTATGCACGGTGGCGAACACCAGGTGTCCCGTCTCGGCAGCGGTAATCGCGGCTTGAATCGTTTTGAGGTCGCGCATCTCGCCTACCAGAATCACATCGGGGTCCATGCGCATGGCGCGAATGACCCCTTCCTCGAAGCTCGGTACATCGACCCCCACCTCGCGCTGACTGATAACCGACTTCTTCGCGCTGTGAAAATACTCTATCGGGTCTTCGATGGTCACGATGTGCGTCTCACGGTGTTCGTTGATATAGTCGATCATCGTGGCGAGGGTGGTGGTCTTGCCCGAACCTGTCGGCCCTGTCACCAGCACCAGCCCGCGCGGTAGATGGAGGATTCGCTTTATGGAATCGGGTAGTCCGATCTCTTCAAAGCTGCGCAGGCGGTAGGGGATTAGTCGGAAGTTGATGGCGATAGAGCCTTTCTCGTAGTAGGCGGCGACGCGGAACCGTGCCTTGCGGTGGGTGTAGCCGAAGTCGGCAGTGCGCACGCGCTCCAGTTCGTGAATCGCGCGCGGAGGCGCGACCTCGCGGAACAGCCGCTCCGTGTCCGCAGGGGTGAGCTCCCCATACTCTTCTAATCGCACCAGTCGCCCGTGTAATCGCAGCGTCGCAGGTTCGTGAGGCACGATGTGGATGTCCGACGCATCGCGCTCATAACAGATGTCCAGCAGTTCATCGGCAGACGCGAATTTCAGCATAAGAACGCCTCCTCTGGATGGGTTAGATTCGTCAGCTCGCCAGAAAATCCTGCTCCAAGCGTAAGGGTTGTCGCGTTCAGGGGGGGTGCGCCTTGTTTTGTCGAGCCGCGCGGCGTTGGTCAGAACATCTCGCGGACGAAAAAGCCGACGCTACGCGATGTGGCTTGGACAATCTTGTCCAAGCAATTCTTGTCGGCGGGGATGCTTTGCGACGCCAAGGCGGGTGCGACGACATTCCTGTCGTCGCGGGTTTTATCGGCGAGGATAGCAGTGTTGCGACGCCAAGAAAGGCGTCGCACCCGTTGCGCGTGGCTTGGACATTCTTGCCCAAGCATAGTTCGTCGGCGG
>CALAMM010000136.1 GCA_937925775.1 uncultured Fimbriimonadales bacterium | reverse complement strand
TCCGTGCTACAAATGGCTTGGACATTCCTGCCCAAGCAAACATCGGGCACGGACAAGAATGTCCGTGCTACAGTGGCTTGGACATTCCTGTCCAAGCAAACATCGGGCACGGACAAGAATGTCCGTGCTACAGTGGCTTGGACACTCCTGTCCAAGCAAACCTCAGGCACGGGCAAGAATGTCCGTGCTACAAGTGGCTTGGACACTCTTGTCCAAGCAAACATCGGGCACGGGCAAGAATGTCCGTGCTACGGGCGCGCCCCGAAAAGCGCGGTTCCTATGCGCAGCATCGTGCTGCCCTCTTCGATAGCAATCTCGAAATCGTGGCTCATGCCCATCGAGAGCCACTTTCGATTCGGCGCGGGCAGTTGGTCGTACAGGCGACGCAGGGTTTGAAACGCCGCGCGGAGGGCGTGTTCGTCATCAGTGTAGGGCGCGACACCCATCAGCCCCTGCAAAGTGACGCACGGCGTCTCGAGCGTTTGCTCAATCAGCATCGGCGCGTCCTGAGGGGCGATACCAGCCCTGCCCTCCACCGCTGCAAGGCGCACCTCGATAAGCACCGGCTGTACCACCTCCTTCCGAGCCGCCACGCGCTGAATCTCCTGCAGTAAGGATACCCTATCTAGCACTTGTATTAATGCAAACCGTCCCACAACATATTTGACCTTATTGGTTTGGAGATGTCCGATAAAATGCCACCGTATGTCGTGGGGCAGGTGGTCTAACTTCGTGCGGGCTTCTTGCCAGTAGTTTTCGCCGAAGTCGCGCAGTCCAAGTGCGTATGCTTCGGCGATTCGCTCTGGCGCGACCCCTTTGCTCACAGCGACCACGCGAATCGTGGCAGGGTCGCGTCCTACGCGCGCACATGCGGCGGCGATTCGCTCCTGCAACGCTTGCCAGCGTTCAGACAGGGAAGGCATCGGACGGGGGTTCTGCGCTGCTTTGGGTCTCGGCGGCGTGCTGCGCCGCTTCGGCGAACGCCTCATCCAGCAAGCCACTCTTATGTTTCTTGGCAAGCTGCTCCAGGCGTCCCGTCTCCATAAACCAGACCCGCTCCGCGATGTTGGTCGCGTGGTCTGCGATGCGCTCCAGATAGTGCGCTGTCAACAGCAGCCATGACGCCGCCTTCACCTGTTCAGGATGCGCCTGCATAATCTCCTGCAACTGCGTGCGAATGCGTCGGTAGATTTCGTCCACCTCGTCGTCCTGCTGACACACATGGATGACCTGCTGCAGATCGCGCTTGACATAGGCTTCGATGCTCTCCAGTAGCATGCGACGCGCGGCGTTCGCCAAACGCGGGATGTCCACCATCTGCTCTACGGGCGGTTCGTCCTGAATCTTACGCGCCGCTTTGGCGATATCGACGGCATAATCGCCGATACGCTCGATATCCGTAATCATTTTCATAATCGTGCCAATCACGCGCAGGTCGCTCCCCATCGGCTGCTGTAAAGCGATTAGGCGCAGGCAGCTGGACTCGATTTCCACATCGATTTGGTCTACTTCATCATCGCGTTTGATGACCTGTTCAGCGCGCTGCATATCGTTGCGCCAGAGTGCTTCCACCGCGTCCGCGACCATACCCTCCACAATGCTCGCCATTGCAAGCACTTTGGTCTCCAGCTCCTGCAGTTCAGCGTCAAAAGCTTGCCGCGTTATCATAGCGAGGGATTATACCTAAATTGGAGAGTTTTGAAAGACGGGATAGGCAAATCTTGTATAGGCGTCGGCGGACGCCACAACCGATAGATTTTAGCAAGAAAGAAGCCGAAAGAACGCCGAAATGCTTGTAAAAACGCGGAACGACTGCTTTTTGATGGATAAATCAGCCTGAAGTTATCTCCTTTGGGGTTTATCTGCCCGCAACATTTGCAGGAAGCGGGGGAGCGGCATGCTAATATATACTCCGCTCCGCAGGCGAGAGCAGGGACGCATTCACCACTATGCGCAGGGACGACTATGTGCCAGAACAGTTGCAGCTTGGAGAGGATATCGACGCAGCGCGGTTGCGTCGGGCGTGGCGCAATGTGATTCAGGCGTTGTTGCCCCGCATCCCTCCCTCCAGCCGTCGATACCTGGAAGCGATTACGCCAGCCGGGATCGATGGCGATCAGGTGCGCCTACAGCTGGACAGCGCGTTCGGGCGCAACTGGATTCAGCAACGCTATCAGCGCGACCTGCAGGAGTTGCTGAGCCAGCAGCTGGGCTTCCCTGTCACCATCGTACTGGTTGGCGACGACGACGCCCCTGCGGCAGAGCCTACACCCGCGCCTGCCGTCGTTGCGCCTGTCGCACACGCGCCCGCCCCAAACCGCCCAGAGTTCAACCCGAACTTCACCTTTGAAACCTTCGTGGTGGGCAAAAGCAATCGTCTGGCACATGCGGCGGCGCTGGCCGTGGCGCAAGGTGCCGCCAGCCGCTACAACCCACTATTCCTCTACAGCGCACCAGGGCTGGGTAAGACCCACCTGCTCCATGCGATCGGGCAGGCGTACCTGCAGCGCGTCCCCAGCGCGCACGTGGTCTACATCAGCGGTGAGGAGTTCCTGCGCAGTTATGTGCAGGCAACGCGCTGCCAGAAAGCCGACGAATTCCGAGACCGCTACCGCAGCGTGCAACTCTGGCTGGTGGATGATGTGCAGTTCATCGCAGGCAAAGAGCGCACGCAGGAAGAGTTCTTCCATATTTTCAACATGCTTTACGGCGCGGGGCGTCAGCTCGTGATGACGAGTGATAAAGCCCCACGCGACCTGATTGGCATCGAGGAGCGGCTGCGCTCGCGTTTCGAGATGGGGCTGTGCGCCGATATCGCCCCGCCCGACTTGGAGACGCGCATCGCCATCCTGATGAATAAGGCAGAGCGCGACGGCGTGCTGCTGCCCTTAGAAATCGCCGAGTTCATCGCGGACAAGGTGCAATCGAATATTCGCGTGCTGGAGGGCGTGTTGACGCGCCTAATCGCGCAAAGCTCCATCACGGGCGAGCCGATGACCCTGGAGTTAGCCGCGCAGGCGATGCAGGCATATCTGGTGAACGCGCAGCCGCGCACCACGCCGACGCCTCCGCTGGAGCGGATCCTGCGCCTTGTGTGTGAGGAACTGGGGGTGCCCCCTGAGGAGCTGAGAGGCAGCAGCCGTCGCGGCGAGATTGTTCAAGCGCGACAGATCGCCGCCTTCCTCGCCCGCGAAACCACAGGCGAATCGTGGACGCGCATCGCCGAAGCGCTCGGACGCAACGACCACACCACCGTCTTGCACGCCTACAAGCAGGCAGAGCAGCGGCTGCGCACCGACCGCCACCTGCGCGAGCGAATCCAGCGACTGCGCCAGCGCGTGGAGACCATCCATCTATAAGAACGCGCCCCCACCTTCGACGAAAACTGGGCTATAATAGGAGTGGTGAGCGCGTATGAGGGCGCAGGGCGATTATCAGACGACGAACGAACTGGTGCTGCGAGCGCAGCAGGGGGACGAGCAGGCGGCGGAGCAGCTGATGACGCGGTTCCGTCCGCTGGTACAAAGCCTCGCCGCACGGTTCTCTATGCCCGACTGCGACCCTGAGGATGTGAGCCAGATCGCGATGATCGGGCTATGGCGCGCGGTACTCTGTTATGACCCGACACGCAAGGCAGGGTTCGCTGCCTTCGCACGGGTGTGCATCCGCCGACAAATCCTCTCGGAACTCAAGCGCATGCAGCGTCTGCGTCTGCCTGTGTGCAGTCTGTCAGAAGATGAGGAGCCACATCGGCAGTGGCTGGAGCAGCTACCCGACCCCAGCCAGAACCCCTACGAGCATTTGAGCGCACAGGAGACGGCACAGCGACGACGCGAGTTCCTGGCAACACACCTCAGCCCGCTGGAGTCGCGTGTGGTCGCGCTCTATCATCAGCAACTCACCTACCGCGAAATTGCCAAGCGACTGGGTTGCTCGCCGAAGGCGGTCGATAACGC
>CALAMM010000135.1 GCA_937925775.1 uncultured Fimbriimonadales bacterium | reverse complement strand
GTCGAGATGCAGCGGTTGCGTCTCGATGCTCCAGTCGGGATGCTCCTCGCGGAACCACACCAGTCGCGCCGACACAGGCAGATACTGCTGCCCGCCGCGCACGCGAATCAGATATCGCCGTACATTAAATGCCATCGTATTGCCTCCGTAGTATACATATGTATACCCCTTTGCGTGCAAAAAAGTCAAGGGGTTTGGGAGGGTGTTCGGAAAATCGTCTTGGCAGAATGCCCATCCACGGAACGCAGGTGCGCCCTACGCCAATAACCAAGTAGGGGCAGGTACCTCCTCCTTTAGGTTCCCCCTGCTTGCAGGGGGAACCAATTGAGAAAAATCGGTTCCCCCTTTTCAAGGGGGAACCTGCAGGAGGGGGTTCCCCATACAACAGGCGGATTTTCGAGCAGCCTCACCCTTGAAGAGGGTGTTCGAAAAATCGGGGTTGTTTGTTTTTTTTTCGCCTCCGCCCCCCTTGTCCCTCCCTCTTCTGCTACATAGGAGAGGGGGATTGGGAAACGCCCGGCGTAGCGTCGGCGTTTTGTCGACGAGAACTGCTTGGACAGGAATGTCCAAGCCACGAGGCGTCCCGCCGACGAGAACTGCTTGGACAGGAATGTCCAAGCCACATCGCGTAGCGTCGGCGTCCCGCCGACGAATGACGACACCAACCGAGCGCAAGCGCAGGTTTCCCACTCCCTCTGCGGAGGGGGTAATTCTCGAACACCCCCGAAACCTCTTGACTTTACCTTGCCGAATCAGCCATAATATAACTGCTGGGGCGCAGGCAGACACGGCGAATGAATTAGCCTCACTGCACGCACGCAGGAGGCTTAATTTTACGCACCAATCCAACGCATTCGCCCGTTCACTTCAAAAAAACAGGAGTCGGACAATGAAACAGTACGCGCTAGAGCAAATCCGCAATGTAGCGCTGGCGGGACATGGCGGCAGCGGTAAAACCACGCTTGCGGAGCATCTTCTCTATGTGGCAGGACATATCGATCGCGTGGGCACGATTGAAGCGGGCAACACAGTCTCGGATTTCGACCCCGAAGAGCAACGCCGTAAAATCAGTCTAAACGCGGCGCTCTTGCCGATTGAGTGGGAAGGACATAAAATCAACCTCATAGACACCCCCGGCTTCCCCGACTTTATTGGCGAGCTGTATAGTGCCCTGCAGGTGGTGGACGCGGTCGTGCTGGTTGCGCCTGCGCAGGCGGAGTTGGAAGTCGGCTTCGAAAACGCATGGGAGCTTTGCGAGGCGCGTAAGCTGCCCCGTCTGATCTTTGTGAACAAGATGGAGCGTGACGGCGCAGACTATCGAGGACTGGTGAACCATCTGCGCAGCATTTATGGCAACCGTATCGTGCCGTTGCAGGTTCCGATTGGCGCAGAATCAGAGTTCAAGGGCGTGGTGGATGTGTTGCACCAGAAAGCCTATACGGGCAAAGATCGCGATGTGGCGGCGTCGCCTGTGCCCGCAGAGTTGCAGGAGCTGGTGGAGCGCGCCCGTGAGCTGTTGATGGAAGCCGCAGCCGAAACCGACGACGCTTTGCTGGAAAAGTACCTCGAAGGCAACCCGCTCACCGAGGAAGAGCTGGTGCGTGCCTTCCACGAAGGCGTGCGCACAGGGCAAATTGTGCCTTTATTATGCGGCTCGGCAGCGTTGGGGGAAGGGCTTGCGCCGTTGCTCCAAGCGATTATCGAACTTGTGCCCAGTCCTGCCGAAGCCCCCGCCCCCGCAGCTAAAGACCTGCGCAAAGACGAACCTATCGAACTCAAGCCCGACCCAAACGCGCCCTTAGCTGCCTTCGTGTTCAAAACCACTGCCGACCCGTTCGTCGGCAAACTGACCTTCTTCCGCGTCTATTCGGGCACACTCAAAGGCGACTCGCAGGTCTACAACGCCCAGAAAGAGCGCGACGAACGCATCGGACAGGTGTTCTACCTGCGCGGCAAACATCAGATTGCGACCCCCGAAGTGCGCGCGGGCGATATCGGCGTTGTGGCGAAACTGCAGGAGACAGGCACAGGGCATACCCTGTGCGACAAGAGCCGTCCTGTAGCCATCGAGCCAATCCAGATGCCCGACCCTATCTATACGGTTGCCGTCGTCGCCAAAACGAAAGCCGACGAAGACCGCTTGGGACCTGCCCTTGCTCGCCTGCAAGAGGAAGACCCCACCTTCCACGCCCGACGCGACCCCGAAACAGGACAAACGCTCCTCTCAGGGATGGGCGACCTGCACCTGGAAGTGATTATCGACAAGCTCAAGCGCAAGTTCAACACGGAAGTGGAGACCGTCGAACTGCGGATCCCGTACCGAGAAACGATTACGCGCCCTGTGCAGCGCGTGGAGGGCAAGTTCAAGCGTCAGACAGGCGGACGCGGGCAGTACGGACACTGCTTTATCAACTTGGAGCCGCTGCCACGCGGCGCAGGCATCGAGTTCACCGAGAGCATCGTTGGTGGCGCAATCCCCAAAAACTACATCCCCGCTATCGAGAAAGGCATCCGCGAAGCCGCCGAGAAGGGCATTCAGGCAGGCTTCCCCGCCACCGACTTCAAAGTGAATGTGGTAGACGGCTCCTATCACGAAGTGGACTCCTCAGACCAGGCGTTCCGTATCGCAGGAAGCCTCGCGTTCCAAGAAGCGGCGATGAAGGCAGGTCCAGTCGTGCTGGAGCCGATATTGGAAGTCGAGGTGGATGTGCCTGAAGCCTTCACGGGAGATGTGATGGGCGACTTGAACGGCAGGCGGGGGCGCATTTTGGGCATCGAAAGCCTCGGCAACGGCAGACAGCTCATCCGCGCAAATGTGCCGATGGGGGAGATGACCCGCTACGCGCTGGATCTACGCTCCATTACGCGCGGGCGCGGACGCTTCCGCACGCGCTTCTCGCATTACGAGGAAGCCCCGCCAAATGTGGCACAGCCACTCATCGAAAAGCACAAACGCGAGCGCGAGGCACAGGAGCATTAGCCCTTCGACCCTGCGCGACAGCGCAACGCAACGGGTACACTCTGGCGGATGAGCCGCTACGAACTATCCGCTACGGTGGTTGAGCATCGGCGGCGGGAGGCGAATCTGTACGAACTGATTCTGCACGCGCCGCCGATCGCGCAGACCGCCGCGCCAGGGCAATTCGTGATGTTGCGCCCGATGTCTACCCACGCACCGCTATGGCGACGCCCCTACAGCGTCCTGCGGGCGAACCCAGACAAGGGCGTCTTCAGCGTCCTCTATTCCAAGCAGAGTGCGTTCACCGAGCTGCTCTCGATGAAGCCTATCGGTTCAACAGTGCAAACCTTGGGACCGCTGGGGAGCTATTTTCAGCCAGTGCGCACGGTGGGGCGCCATATTCTGGTGGCGGGCGGGGTCGGGGCACCGCCTCTATGCTTTTTCGCCGCGCGCCTTGCGCCTACCTTGCAGGCAGATGAGCAAATTCTCATCTTGGTAGGGGCACGCCGCGCGGACTTGCTGGTCGGGACGGATGAGTTCCGCGCGCTCGGCGCAGAGGTGCGCATCGCCACCGATGATGGCTCAAGAGGGCATAGGGGCTATGTCACCGATCTGCTCGCGTGCGCCCTGAACGAGCCTGTCGAGTCAGCAGTCTACGCCTGCGGTCCGAACCGCATGCTGCGGGTTGTGGCAGAGTTGTGTCGGGCGCGGGGCGTCCCATGCCAAATTTCGCTGGACGCGCCGATGCCGTGCGGGGCGGGCGTGTGTCTGGGATGTGCCGTGAAGACGAACACGCCCGACGGCGGTGTCTGGTACAAACGCGCATGCGTCGAGGGACCCGTTTTCTGGGCGGAGGAGGTCGTGTGGGAATGACGCCCGACCTGCGCGTGCAGA
>CALAMM010000134.1 GCA_937925775.1 uncultured Fimbriimonadales bacterium | reverse complement strand
ATCGTCTCTGGCGGGACGCCTGCCAGCGCATAGCCGACGAAGCGTGCGAGCGGTTGGACGCCCAGCTGGTTCACCATCCGCTCGCTCATCAGCACGACCGCCGCCGCGCCGTCGCTGCGCTGCGAGGCGTTGCCTGCCGTTACCGTGCCGTCCGCCTTGAACACAGGCTTGAGCTTGGCTAACGCCTCCAAGCTCGTGTCGGCGCGGGGACCCTCGTCGCGGTCAAACACGAAACGGTTCTCATAGACAGCTCCATCCTTTACAATCTTCTCGTGGACTTCGACAGGGATAATCTCGCCGTCAAACGCGCCGCTCGCCTGCGCCTGCAACGCTTTCTGGTGGCTCTGCAGGGAGAACTCGTCTGCTTCCTCGCGCGTGATACCATACTGCGCCACGAGGTTCTCGGTGGTCATCCCCATGCCCAAGTAGGCGTCGGGGTAGTGTTGCGTGAGGTAGGGATTGGGGCGGAACACATGCCCTTCCATCGGAACCAACGACATGCTCTCCGTGCCGCCCGCGATGCCCACATCGATTTGCCCTGTCTGGATGCGCTGGGCGACGATGGCGATAGCCTCTAATCCAGAGGCGCACATACGGTTCACTGTCGCAGCAGGTACATCGACGGGCAGCCCTGCGCGCAGCACAGCAATCCGTGCGACATTCATCCCCTGCTCGGCTTCAGGCACAGCGCAGCCCAGCACGACATCCTCGATTTGCTTCGGGTCTAACTGGGGCACTCGTTGGAGCGCGCCTTGTATCGCGAACGCTGCCAAGTCGTCGGGGCGCGTGTTGCGCAAACTGCCCCGCGGCGCTTTGCCAATCGCTGTCCGAACGGCAGCAACTACATACGCAGCTTGCATAATGGTATAGTGTACCTGCTAAGACTCCGCGATTGCCGAGTCAAGGGCTTGGATAAACTCTTGCAGAGTGGAGGCGTCCAGCGCGAACATGCTAAGTTCACGCAACTGCTCCACAGACTGGACTTGATTGAGCTTAGGCTCCAACTCGAGCGCAGCGTCCCCAAAACGGCGCGACAGCACCCTGAGAGTCACCTCGATGATGCCCTGTTGCAAGCCCTGTTGCAAGCCCTGTTGCAAGCCCTGTTGCAAGCCTTGCTCAAGCCCCTGTCTCAGTCCTTGCTCAAGCCCTTGTCTCAATCCTTGCTCAATCCCCTGTCTTGCGCCTCGCTCGATAGCATCCTCCTCTAAGCTCGTGAGGGGCCATTCCGACTCCTCTTCGAACTGACGCACTACACGCTTCACCAACTGCTCCATCTCCTGCGATAGTGTCATCATAAAATCCACCACCTTATACAAGTGGATAACCTGCTCCTGAGTATACCCTCTTTCCTTGAGCTGGCGGATGAGGGCAATCTTTTCTCGGAGTAGTAAATTGGGTTTCCCGCGTGTCTTCAACGCCCTTAGGTGAGCTAGCACTACCAAGGCGAACGGGTTCTCGGACTGTTCCAACGCCGCCTCATCAAAATCCAGCAGCTTCACTATTGTAAACTCAAACTGTAAGCGGCTGCCAATATTCTGATATCCGAAAGTGTTGGGACGCCAGTTCGGATCGTTGTCGGCTAAGATTGCAAGGCTAACTACTTCAGGGTAGTCGTAAGCGTCAAAGGTATGGTAGTGATAGACATACATTCGTAGCGAGAACATGGGATCGGCTTGTGCTTGGATCTCGATGTGGATGAGGACTATCCGCTCAACGCCGTCACGGAAGTAGACCTTGGCGATAATATCAGCCGTATGGCGGCGTCTGCCTCGAACGCCAGGCACGAGGCGGTACAGGTTAGCGTCCAGAAACTCTACAGGGCGTGTCCAGTCAATCTGGTCGTGGACTGCAGGGAACAACAGCTGCAGACATTCGCGGAAGAAGCTGTGTACCGCGTACTTCCACGCTTCGTCAAATCCCCGACGCGGACGGCGTTTGCGCATGGACACTTTCTTCTCTCCAAATATTGGAAATCCTGCTGGTAGATCGACTCATTCGACACTCCTCTATAAAGCTCCATCCACCATGCAGAAGACGAGAAGTGTTCACTCAAGCAGGATTCACGGTTCTGAAAGTGAACCTTTAAAGAGGAGGCGCGACAATGCGAATTGTGAACATCAAACTGCAGTTGCTGGAGTATCCGTTGGAGACGCCGTTTTACCCGTCTTGGCTGCCGGGCTACCCTCAAACGGCGCATCGGGTTCACCTGCTCACTTTAGAAACCGACGAGGGGATCAAGGGCTACGCCGCGGGCGTGGCGTTCCTGCGTGAAGGAACGGGGTTCGAATCGCTGCTGATGCCGTTTTTGTTCGGGCGGGACCCGATGAATGTGGAGGAGGTAGTTCAGATTACCCGTTCAGCGACCTTTCTTGGGCTGCGCCTGTGGTGGATTGAGTTGGCGTTTTGGGACCTCATCGGCAAGGCAGTGGGACAGCCTGTGTATCGCTTGCTGGGAGGCTATCAGGATCGGGTAAAAGCCTACGCCAGCACGGGCGAGCTGCGCGACAAGGAGGCGCGCCTCGACTATATCGCCCAGGTACGCGAGATGGGCATCCGTGCGGTGAAGCTCCGCTTCCACAGTTGGGACTGGCGTGCGGATATGCGTGTGGTGCAGGCGGTGCGTGAGCGCTATCCCGATATGGAGATAATGGTCGACGCGAACATGGGTTGGCGTGTGGCGGGGATGGCGCCTGCGCCCAAGTGGGACCTCGCCACCGCACTGCGCGTCGCCGAAGAGCTCGCCGAACTCGGCGTCCGCTGGCTGGAAGAGCCACTGGACAAACACGACTATGAAGGCTATCGCCGCCTGCGCGAAAAGTCGCCTGTGGCGCTTGCCAGCGGCGAGATGAACCAAGACCTGCACGAGTTCCGTGAGTACCTTGTACGCGACGCGCTCGATGTGCTGCAGCCTGATGTTACGCTCTCTGGCGGGATCTTGACTGGCAAGAAAATCGCCGCGATGGCGGAGGCGTTCGGCAAGCAGATTGCCCCCCACACTTGGACAAACGGACTGGGGCTGGCAGCGAACCTGCAGCTCATGGGGGCGTGCCCCAACTGTGAGTGGGCGGAGTTCCCCTATGAGCCGCCCGGCTGGGAGCCGAACGCCCGCGATTTCTTCCTCACCGAGCCGATTCTTCCAGACTCTGAGGGCTACCTTCCCGTACCCAGCAAACCTGGGCTGGGCGTGGAAATCGACGAGGCTGCAGTACAGCACTACACGGTGGCATAGCACCTACCTATCGCGCTCCACTGCGTAATATGCCAGCCAGCGGAGCGGTTCAGCATAGGAATCGAACTGCTCCAGAGCGTCCAGAGCGTCTTGTAGGGCGCGCTGCGCATGGATGCGAGCCGTCTCGACACCGAACAACGCTGTGTAAGTCGCCTTGCGACGGGCACGGTCCGAGCCAGCAGGCTTACCCATCTGTTCTGTGGAGGCACTCTCGTCTAATATGTCGTCAGTAATCTGGAACGCGATTCCCACAGCGCGGCTGTAGACATCCAGGGCGCCCACGGCGACGGAATCTGCGCCCGCCAGAATCGCGCCCGACAGCACACTGGCGCGAATCAGTGCCCCAGTCTTATGGGCATGGATGAAACGCAGCGTCTCTTCCGAGACGGCTTGCCCCTCGTTGAGGATGTCTTCTACCTGCCCGCCACACATGCCAGACGCTCCGACCGCCTCTGCGATTAGGCGCAAGGTCTGCACCACGCGATCGGGTGGGCTGAACTGCGCCTGCACGGCAATCAGCTCAAACGCTTTGGCGAACAGCGCATCACCTGCGAGGATTGCCAGCGTCTCGCCGTACCTGACCCACACGGTCGGCTGCCCGCGACGCAAGCGGTCGTTGTCCATCGCCGGAAGGTCATCATGCACAAGGCTAAAAGCGTGGATGAGCTCTAAGGCGCAAGCGGTCGGGATGACCTGCTCGATGTCGCTGCCCATCGCTTCCGCTGCGGCGATGCATAAGATGGGGCGTAGCCGTTTCCCCGCGCCCAGCGTCGCGTAGCGCATCGCTTCAAGGAGAGCGCGCGGCATCGAGGGAGCACCTGTAAGATAGGCTTCCAACGCCGCGTCTACCCGCGCCCTGCGTGGAGGGAGATACTCTGCCAACCGCGCCCGCCAGTCCATAGCATAGAGGATACCTGGACAAGGGATCGGGAGCCAAACTCACCCGCGTTCACTCTCCCAAGCCCCGAACACAGGGAATGCCCATCTGCATGAATGGGACGGTATAATTCCGCTCCATCCGCGATGCGTCTTTTCTTAGGTGCGCCCTATCGAGCGTTGGTTGAGGCGTCGTATCGCGCCTTGGGCAGCGGATACCAGCTCCTGCTGCCATCAGGTGCGGCGCGACTGATAGGGGATGCAGACCGCGAGGCGCACGATTGGCACGGTTTCCTTCGTGCGTTGACACACATCGCGTTCGTAACGCACCCTCAGCCAGAGATGGTCGCGCTCCTCAGCCAACTTTGCGACCAGCAACTCACTCCCGAAAGCTACTTCGGCAAAGTGCGCTCCTCGCCACACTTTCACAACGCCCTTGCGCAGAACCTGTGTCGCTGGAGCCACGACGGCTTGACGCCTGACCTGCTGGAGCAAGGCGCCCAGACCGTGCTGAGTATGTATGCTTCTGTCGCCGCACTGGACGACGATGCGCTCCAAACGGAGTGGCGGCGCAAGACGACTGAACTGGTCGTGCTTTGGCGGGCTTGGCAGCACGCGCTGGAACAGGCAGGGCTACCCGAACCCATTCGCCTGCGCCACGCCCTACTGGACGCGCTGAACAGCTTGACCGATGCGCCTCCCATCCTGCTCGTGGGATTTACAGAACTGACCGCTACAGACCTGGAGGCGTTGCGCATTCTGGACAGTAAGACGCAGGTCGCGATAGCGCTGCTTTACAACCCTGCCCACCCCGAAAAGTATGTACCAACCGACTTGCTAAGGCGGCGGCTGCAAGACTGGGGTATCCAAACAGTCGAGGAGATGCTTGGACAGGAATGCCCAAGCCACGTGGAGGTGCTTGGACAGGAATGTCCAAGCCACAGCGGGATGCTTGGACAAGAATGTTCAAGCCACGCGGGGGTGCTTGGACAAGAATGTTCAAGCCACAGCGGGATGCTTGGACAAGAGTGTCCAAGC
>CALAMM010000133.1 GCA_937925775.1 uncultured Fimbriimonadales bacterium | reverse complement strand
CATCCCGAAGATGACCGCGCAGCTGACGCCGATGACCAGCCCCACGATGTGCGCGAAGCGGCGCATGCGCTGCTGCAGGGGCGTCTCGTCGATGCGTTGCTCGCGCATCCGCTCCGCGATTTTGCCCAGCTCCGTGCGCTTGCCTGTAGCCACGACATACCCACGCCCGCGCCCCGAAACCACAATCGAACCCGCATAGAGCATGTTCGCGCGGTCGGCAATCGGCGTCTCCTCTGGCACGGGGGCGACCTGCTTGTAGACAGGAACCGACTCGCCCGTCAGCAGCGACTCGTCCACCTGCAGCGCGGTCGCCTGAAACAGGCGGATGTCGGCAGGCACGCGCACGCCCGACTCCAGCACCACCACATCGCCTGGTACCAGCTCGCGGCTCTCGATGTCGTGTTCCGTGCCGTCTCGAATCACCCGCGCGTGCGGCGCCGTGAGCTGCATCAGCGCACGCACCGATTTCTCCGCGCGAAACTCCTGAACGAAGCCTATCGTGGCGTTGAGGATCAGCACTGCAGCGATGACGCCCGTGTCGATATACTCGCCGAGCAGGAGCGTCACCACCGCTGCGACCAGCAAGATATAAATGAGCGGGCTTTGGAACTGGTGCAAGATCAGTTCGGGGATGCTGATCGGCTTGATGGTTTCCAGTTCGTTATAGCCGTACTGTTGGAGCCGTCGCTGCGCCTCCTGCAGGCTTAGCCCCTGCTCGCTGGTTTGCAGCTGTTCCGCCACCTGTTCGGGCGTGAGCGCGTGCGGAACACGCGCTTGCGGTGGCGACTGGGGCGTTTCCACCAGTGGGTTGTGCATAGCAGATGTTTCCCTCCTGTGAGAGGATACCCCAGATTGCTGGCAGGTATACTCCATGCTATGCTGCAAGGCGCGTCATGGAGGAGGCGAGCGGCATGGGCAGGTGCGTGCCTGCTACTGAGCCTTGCGGCATGCGCGCGGTTCCCTGATACGCCTACGGTGGGCGGCGTGCGCCGAATCGCGGTGGAAGTGCAGGTGGCAGGACGCATTCGACCTGACTATCACTATTTTGTGTTATTTAATCTCAGCAACGACGCGACGGGTCAGGCGGGACCTGTGCCTGTGGTGGCGCCGCCGTGGGGCAACGGCTTTGCGGCAGGCTCGTTCACCCACTTCATGCGCTTCGATAACCTTCAACCTGCAGGTGGCTACGCGCTCTATCGCGTGCAGCCGAACACGAATCTCTCGGTGTTCCAGTATCTGGGTGCGCCGCGCCTCAGCGAGCCTGTGGGGGCGCAATCCGACCGCCTGCGCTTTGAAATCGACCTCACGCAGTTCATTCCGAACCCCGTCGATGCCCAGCAGATGCGGTTCATCCAGCTGAACTTCATCGCGACGGACCGCATACCTATCGACCCGAACGACCCCACGCCCAAGATCGTGGATGCGCTGGGCGACCCTGCGCTGGGCGTAAGTCAGTATTTGAATATCCGTATCGATCAAAATCGCATTGTGCGCAATGCAGATACGAATTTGGAGCCGCGCGGGGATGTCGCGGATCCCGATTTGGATATTGTAGACTGGCGGGTGGAGGTACGCGCTTTATGACGGCTTCGGAGCGCGGCTTGTCGCGCTTAGAAATCGCGCGCGGGTTGCGCTGGGCAAACTGGGACGCCGTGTTTTTCACCTTGTTCGTTGCGATGACCTCAGGCGCGTTCCAGATTGGATTGGCGCGGTATCTGGGAGCGAACGACCTGTGGCTTGGAATTATCACCTCAGTGCCCTCGCTGGCGGGCGCATTGCAGATTCTGACCGCCTACTTAGCCGACACCGCGCCCAGCCAGAAGCAGCTAGTACTTCGGTATGCCTTCTATTCGCGCTTGCCGTTTATCGTGATAGCGTTTTTGCCGTTTATGAGCGATTCTGCGCCGCGCCTGCAGCTTTTTTCGGGTTTACTCATTCTGTCGGCGATTCTCGGCTCGTTTGCGGGACCAGCGTTTTTGGCGTGGCTGAGCGCGCTGGTGCCGCCCGACTATCGCGGACGCTATTTTGGGCGTCGCAACATGATATTGGGCTTGGTCTCGGCGGCGTCGGCGCTGCCACCCGCGATTTTTTTGGATCAGGCGGTCAAGTACCAGCGGTTTTCGGAAGCGATTGCGTTTAGCGTCCTGTACGGGCTGGGAGCGCTGTTCCTGATGCTGTCGCTGTGGGCGCTGCGCAAGATGCCCGAACCCCCTCGAACCCCCACCAAGCGCAAAGGGCTACGCGGCATGCTGGAGTTCTACCGCGAGCCGTTCCGCACGCGCAACTTCCGCATGCTCTTGGGCTTCAATACCTTGCTGGTCTGGGGACAGATGTTTGCAGGGCAGTTCTTCACCGTCTACATGCTGGAGCAGATTAAGATGCCCTACCTGATGGTACAGGTGTCGGGGCTGATTGCCGCGCTGTTTAGCAGCTTGGCGATGCCTGTATGGGGCTACTTGGCGGACAAGTTCGGCAATAAACCGCTCTTGACGCTCTCGTTGTGGGGTGTGGTGTTCTTGCCGTACCTGTGGTTTTTGACTGATCCCGACCGCTATCTGTGGAGTGTGGGCGTGATTTACTTTATTCAGGTGCTTGCTGGCTCGCTCTGGGCGGGTGTGGGGTTGACGCAGTTCAATTTGAATGTGGCGGTCGCGCCGCCAGAGCAGCGGGCGGTGTATATGGGGGCGTTGAGTGCGATTGTGTCGCTGATGGGCGGTTTGGCAGCGTTCGCCAGCGGTGCGCTGATGGAGGCGTTGAAGCCCTATGTGTCTGACCCGGCGCGCTTTTTCGTGCTGTTCGGGATGGCATCGCTGTTTCGGCTGTTCGCGTTGCCGTGGCTGTGGGGGATTCACGAGCCAGAGGGGCGCTCGACGCGCTATGTGCTGTCGCAGTTGAGGGCGTCGGCGCGCCCGCGCGGCTGGCGGGCGATGCGCCAGCTGCGGGGGCAAGCGGATGTCGCCACGCGCCTGAACGCCGTGCGCACCTTAGCCGAAGAGAAAACCCCACTGGCTGTGGAGGAGTTGATGACCGCGCTGCGCGACCCGATTCCTGAGGTGCGTCGTGAAGCGGCCAAAGCGCTGGGGGCGATAGGTGACCCGCGCGCCGTGCCCGCGCTCCTGCAAGTCCTCAAAGACCCCGCCAGCGACCTCGTGTTGGAAGCTGCCGAGGCGCTGGGCGCGATTGGAAGCCCCGACGCGACCAACGAACTCGCGACGCTCCTTGATTCCGAACGGATTGAGGCGCGTATCGCTTCCATCCAAGCCCTCAAACGCATCGCCGACCCACGCGCCTTGCCCGCCCTGCTGGAACGACTGGAACGGGCACCGGGTCCGCTGGAGCAGTCGAACCTGTTAGAGGCGATTGCTGCCGCGCTGGAACACGCCGACGCGCACACAGTGCAGGAATGCCTCGCCCCACAACGCCTGGCGCGCTGGCTGGAGTCGGAGCATGCCGATGTGCGCGCGGACGCGGCGATGGCGATGGCGATGTTGCCCAGAGATGCCCAGCTTGCCCCGTTGCTCCGCGCTCGCTTAGAAGCGGAGAGTGCCCCTGCCGTCCTTGCGCCGCTTGCCCGCGCGCTTGCCCGACACGGCGACGAAAGCGACCTCGATGCCCTTTTGCGACAGATGGCACGCGCCGAGTCGCCTCTGGCACGCCAGCAGATTGCCCTCAGCGTGGCGCAACTGCTCGACCGCTACGATTCGCTTTACACCTTGCTCACCGCCGATGAGCCGCGGCGCGACCGTCTCATTGAGAAAGCGCTCGCCCTGCGCCTGCGCGAGCAGCCGGAGTTGTCCGACGCGCTGCGCGCCTATGCCTACGGCGACTACGGGAGCGCGCTCCAGATCCTCCAGAACGCGCTCCCGCACCATCCGCGCGTGCAACGGCTACGCCACGCACCCGCCTGCCTCGAATCGTGGCTGCTGGCAGTAAGTGTGATTTGAGCGCGGTATACTTTTCCCGATGCGCTACAAGATTCTCGGCTCGCCTGCGCCGTTGGCGACGCCTGTGGAAGACCCGCTCCATCGCGCGGCGTTCGCCTACCGCGTTCAGGGCGTCTCGGAGGAAGGTACGCCCCCTGCACAGATTGAAGTCTATGCCCAGCGGCAGACGCTCTATCCCTCTGCGGAGCGCGCCTGCCGCCTGTTGATGGAGTGCTACTTGCTCGCCCGTCATCGGCTGGGCTTAGACCATCCCCTGCGCTACGAACGCCTATTGCGCGTGTTCCTGATGACCGAGGGCAAAGCAGGCGCAGAACAGCAGCAGAACCTGATTTACCTCTACGACTTAAGCGAGCGCGTGCCGCCCCACGAGTGGGTGCGTGAGCTCACGCATGAGTACGGGCACTGGATCCTTCCGCCGATTAACTCCTTTGTGGAGCCAGAGCCGTGGGCAAATGGGGACTTGGGCGAGCGGTGGTTCACTTACTACTTGGTGGAGCGTGCCAAGCAGGCGGCTCCACGCGGCTTCGGCGAGGCTCACGAGTTTCTCATGGGCGCGTCCCTCGATGTCCTTGTGGCGTATTTGCGTCGGGCGGTGGAGCCTTTGGTGGAGCGGATGGCGCGGGAAGGGCTGAACCCGCAGCGCTGGCGCTCGCGTCGGCGCGACGGCTACGAAGAGTACCTCGCGTTGGCGCTTTACCTTGATCGGGTCTACGGCAGTCGTCGGCTGGGCAGGGCGATGCTGTGTGCTGGCGGAGTCGAGCCTGACGATTTTTTGCAAGGCGCGCGTGAGAGCCTGACCGAGCCAGAAACCCTCGAAGCGTCGGTGCCGTTCCCTAACGCTTACCTGTTTCTGCCGGGCGGTGCTGCGCGCTGGCGCGTGGTTGAACCGCGCGAGGCGAAGCTCGTGCCTGACCCCAAGCGCCCCGAGTGGGCGCGCTGCACCGCCACCAACCTCCGGTTGCGCCGCCGCTAAAACTATAGGTTGCCGCGGAGTGCCTGCTCGCGCTCAATCGCCTCAAAGAGCGCCTTGAAGTTGCCCTTGCCGAACCCGCGCGAGCCGTGGCGCTCAATCACCTCAAAAAAGAGCGTCGGGCGATCCTGCACGGTCTTCGTGAAGGTCTGCAGCAGGTAGCCCTCCTCATCGCGATCCACCAGAATGCCCAACTCGGCAATCGCGCGGAGGTCTTCCTCGATCTCCCCAACACGCTGAGGCACTTCCTCATAGTAGGTTTGGGGCACATAGATAAACTGCATGCCTCGCGCCTTCAGATGACGCACCGTGCTGATAATATCGTCGGTCAACAGGGCGATGTGCTGTACGCCTGGACCCGCGTTGTATTCCAGATACTCCTCAATTTGCGACTTGCGTCGCCCTTCCGCAGGCTCGTTGATGGGCAACTTAATCTTGCCGCGCCCATCTTGCACCACTTTAGACATCAGGGCGGAATATTCTGTGCTGATATCCTCGTCCGAGAAATGCACCAGCAGTTCGAAGCCCATGACCTCGCGGTAGAAGTCTACCCACTGGTTCATCTTGCCCAGCTCCACATTGCCCACGATGTGGTCGATCTCCTTCACGCCGATCGGTTCGCCGGGGATGAACATCTCTTTGAAGCCGGGCATGAAGGTGCCCTTGTAGCGGTCGCGGTTCACGAACGAGTGGATTACATCGCCATAGGTGTGAATGGCGGCGAGATGCACCTCGCCGTCGTCGTCTTTGAGCACGGTCGGTTCCATCGCACCTTGGGCGCCGCGGCGCACCGCTTCGCTGTAGGCACGCTCGACATCGTCGACTTCGAAGGCGATGTCGCGCACCCCATCCCCATGCTTGACCAGCCACTGTGCCAGCGGGTGGTCCTGCTTGTACGGGGCAGTAAGAACAAATCGAATCTCGTTCTGCTGTAGCACATAACTGGCTTCCTGTCGGTTGCCCGTCTCCAGCCCGGAGTAGGCGATTACATCGAATCCGAACATGGTGCGGTAGTAGTACGCCGCCTGCTTGGCGTTGCTCACGAAAAAGCGCACATGGTCAATCCGCCGAATCGGCATAATGTCTCGCATCGTTCTAACCTCCTTCGTTGCAGGTGAAGGAAGTATACCTGCTTTTGGAGGGAGAGATTGGTAGGAAACCCGCGCTTCGGCTCGAAAGTTCATATTATGTTTCGGCAGAAGAACCCCTATGCTCCGTTCAAAATGGGTGTTCAGAGCTACTCGATGCGCAAGATGGGGTTGGAGGCGATGCTCCGCGCCACGCGCGAGTTGGGGCTTCAGTATATCGAGGCGTTTATGGCGCACTTGCCCTACTTCAGCACCCCTGAACACCGCGAGGAGATGAAGCGGACGGTGGCGCAATCGGGCGTGGAGGTGTTGGCATACGGCGTGGTGAGTTTTGACGGGAACGAACGGGCAGCCCGCGCGATTTTCGAGTTCGCTCAAGCGATGGGCATCCCCGTGATTACCGCCGACCCTGCGCCCGAAAGCTTCCGCTACCTCGCTCGGCTGTGCGAGGAGTTCCGAATCGCCGTCGCCATCCACAACCACGGCCCCAACACGCGCTATGATACGATCCGCAGCGTGGAAGAGGCTATGCGCGGTCAACCCGAATGGATTGGTGCGTGCATCGATACCGCGCATTTTTTGCGTTCGGGCGAGAACCCTGTGGAGGCGGTGCGGCGTTTTGGTCGGCGCGTCCACGCCGCACATCTCAAGGATGTGAAGAACCGCACGCAGTATACCTTGCTGGGCGAGGGAGATCTTGATTTGGTGGGCTTCCTGCGTGCGCTGCGGCGCGTTGGCTTCAAAGGCTGCCTCGCGTTGGAGTACGAGGAGAACCCCGACAACCC
>CALAMM010000132.1 GCA_937925775.1 uncultured Fimbriimonadales bacterium | reverse complement strand
CAGATGGATTTTCCAGTCCAGAAGTTGGATCTCCTCTGCCAAGATGCTTTGCTGGTCAACATAGACCCCCTGAACACGGATACGCATTCCCGGATAAAGTCGGGCTAACGGGATAGAGCGCTTGTCGGGGCTGAGGATTTTTGTGGATTCATCGACGGCGATGCTGATGAGTTCAGGGGATGGCGATGTGCGGTGTTTCTTTGGGGTCAGCAACCTTGCGTGGATGATATGGGCAGAGCGGGAGACATCGTAGACCTGCACCTGAATGGATACAGGCTCAGACACACGGTTCTGTTGCACAAACAGACGAAACGCTTCACCTATGCCCAAGAACCCGATAGCCACCATCAAGCCGCACAGGATAATCCGCATCTTTGGACACCTCTAAATAAGTATACCATCTGCAAGCAGGGGGCACCGTTTGTTGCAAAGCACGGAGGGAGGTCAAAAACAGCACAGCACCATCACGCACCGATGCACCTGTGAACGCAAGAGTTGTACGCTCACCTACCTTGTCTCCCCGCTTGTGGGGGGGGTGTTTTCACATCTAAGGAACTTATTTCATCTCTGCGTTGCCTCCGCGTGCTCGCGCAGTGCTTTGGCGAGCCGCCGCTGGGGAGCGGAGAGCGGATAGCGTTCCAGCGCGTCGGGGGCGACCCACTCCCATGCGACATATGCTCCGTGTCCTGCCTCGCCCGACCGCCACGCACATAGGTAGCCGTACAGTTGGATTCGCGAGTAGGTGACGGTATGCCTCACTGTGGTCAGCACGCAGAGTGGCTCCGCTTGAATGCCGACTTGGTGTGCGGCGCGCAGGGCGATGGTTACGAGGCTCTCGCGTCCCACTCGGGTGGCGCGTGGGAACTCCCACAGCCCGCCCCAAAGCCCCTCCGCTGGGCGTTGCGCGAGCAGGAACCGCCCCTCGCGCTCAATCAACGCGGAGACATCCACGACCTGCCGCGTGGGGAGGCGACGGCTCGGCTCGGGCACGGCGGTCGGCTGACCCCGCTGATAGGCGGCGCACAAGTGGCAGATGGGACACGCGCCGCAGCGCGGCTGCGAAGGGGTACACACCGTCGAGCCGAGCTCCATCAGCGCTTGGTTGAACTCGCCTGGACGCTGAGGGTCTATGAGCTGAGCGCCGATGTGCCACAACTGCTTCTGAGCGGCGGCGGTTTTCAAGTCGCCCTTGAGCCAGAGCAGTCGCGCCAGCACGCGCGTCACATTGCCGTCCACCACGGGGGTCGGCTGTCCGAAGGCGATGCTGGCGATCGCACCTGCCGTGTACGCGCCCACCCCTGGCAGCTCGCGGAGGCGGTCTACCGTGGAAGGCAGCTGCCCGCCGTTTTGGGCAACTATCTGCGCAGCGCGGTGCAGGTTGCGCGCCCGCGCATAGTAGCCCAGCCCCTCCCAGTAGCGCAACACCTCCGCCAACGGCGCATTCGCCAACGCCCACACATCGGGAAACCGCTCTATGAACCGCTCAAAGTAGGGGATGACCGTCGCCGTCTGCGTCTGTTGGAGCATCACTTCCGAGACCCAGACGCGATAGGGGTCGGGATTCTCGCGCCACGGCGTGGGACGCTTGTGCGCCTCAAACCATTCCAACAGCGCACGGCGCACCGCCGCGACCCACTCCGCATCCAACGAGACCTGAATCATAACTTAGGACACCCGCAGGGTGGTGGTTCCGAGCGCCAGAGTACGCCTTCTCACGCAGGCGCGTCCAACAGCACCTCCTCCGCTTCGGGGACCTCTTCACGGCGGTACTGGCACTCGGCGTTGCTACAAAGGATGAGGCGCACGCCCTGCCGTTTGCTTACTTTCTCCACCAGGGGCGCGTTGCACTCAGGGCACCGCTCGCCTGTCGGCTTGTCCCAAGTGAGCAGCGCACACTCACGATTCGAGCAGCTGTAGAAGACACGCCCTTTCTTCGACTTGCGCTGGACGACCTCGCCTTCGCCGCAAAGCGGGCAGGCAATCCCTGTTGCGCCTGCAGGGAGCGTGGTTTTGCAGTCGGGGTAGCGCGAGCATGCCAGAAAGTCGCCATAGCGTCCGCTGCGCAGCACCATCGGTGCGCCACAAGTGGGGCACAGCCGCTCTGTCTCCATCACGGGGATTTGCACGCGGTCGTTGCTCTGCATCGCCACGCTCATCTTTTGCTGGAACGGCTGATAGAAGGCGCGTACCACCTGCACCCAGTCGGCTTTGCCCTCCTCCACCTCGTCCAGCTCCGTTTCCATCCGCGCCGTGAAGGGCACATCGAACAGGTCTGGAAAATACTTCACGAGGTAGTCGTTGACCGCCTCGCCGAGGGGGGTCGGTTTGAACGCGCGGTTCTCCAGCACCACATAGCCGCGCTCTTGGATGGTGGAGAGAATGGTGGCGTAGGTGCTGGGGCGTCCGATGCCGTACTGTTCTAAGGTCTTGACCAGCGTGGCTTCGGTGTAGCGTGGGGGTGGCTGCGTGAAGTGTTGCGAGGGCGTGAGTTTGAGCAGGTCGAGCAGTTCACCCTGTTGCAGCGGGGGAAGGGGCGGCAGTTCTTCTTCATCGCGTTCGGGGGTGTCTTTACCTTCTTTGTAGAGGCTCAGGAAGCCGTCAAACAACACCACTGTGCCCGATGCGCGGAACAGATACTCTTTCGCGCGGATGTTAACGCTGGTGACTTCCAGTTGTGCCTCTGCCATTTGGCAGGCGATAAAGCGTTTCCAGATGAGTTCGTACAGGCGATACTGCTCTGGGGTGAGGTAGGGGCGCACGGTCTCAGGCGTGCGGTTGACATCCGTAGGGCGGATGGCTTCGTGGGCGTCTTGGGCATCGCTGCGCGTCTTATATCGGCGGGGCTTGTCGGGAAGGTAATCAGGCGCGTAGTGCTGCTGGATGAATGTGCGTGCCATCTGCAGCGCTTCATCCGAAAGGCGTACCGAGTCGGTGCGCATGTAGGTAATCAAACCGACCGCGCCTTCATCGCCTAACTCGACGCCCTCATAGAGTTGCTGCGCGATCTGCATCGTGCGCTTGGCGGAGTAGCCGAGTTTGCGCGCCGCCTCTTGTTGAAGCGTGCTGGTGATGAAGGGTGGGGGTGGGGTGCGCTTGCGCTGCCGTTTCTCCACCGACTCGACGATGTAGCTCGCCCCCTGCAGGTCTTGCAGCACGGCGTTCGCGTCCGCCTCGGTTTTGAGTTCGAGTTTCGTGTCGCCTTTTGCTCGCAGTTCGGCTTCGAAGGGGAAGAGCTCTTTTTTAGGGGTAAGCGTCGCCGTGATTTTCCAATACTCTTCGGGCACGAAGGCGCGGATTTCGCGCTCGCGCTCCACAATCAGGCGCACGGCGACGGTTTGCACGCGCCCTGCGCTGAGCGGTTTGCGCCCGCCGCGCGTTTTGCGCCACAACAGCGGGCTGACCTCATAGCCGACGAGCCGATCCAGCACGCGCCGCGCCTGCTGCGCATGCACGCGACGCATGTCGATTGCGCGTGGGTTCTGCAAAGCGCGTCTGACGGCGTTCGCCGTAATCTCGTTGAACTCGATGCGCTGGGCGTTCTTCAGGTTCAACGCCTCTTGGATGTGCCACGCAATCGCTTCGCCCTCGCGGTCGGGGTCGGTCGCGAGGTAGACGACGGGCGCACCCTGCGACACGGCTTGCAACCGTTTCAGCGTCTCTTCCCGTTCGGGCAAGGGAAGATAGGTCGGCTTGAAATCGTTGTTCACATCCACGCCGAGCTGCGAGCGGGGCAAATCGCGCACATGCCCCATCGAGGCTTCGATCGTGTAGGCGTTGCCGAGGATTTTAGCCAGCGTGCGCGTCTTGGCAGGCGATTCGACTATAATCACAGGCTTGCCGGACGCGACAGGCGCGACGCTCGCCTTCGACCGTGTAGACGCGCCCGACTTGCGTGCGACGACCTTGGTGGAACGCTTCGTCTTCTTTGCCATCGTGGTGAACCCTGTACGGGCAAGCAATTTACCCTATTCACGGCAGGCTTGTCAAGATACGCAGAGGATGTTCGGAAAATCGTCTTTTCCCCCCTCTTCTTAAGAGGCGTCCGATTCCTGCCCATCGAACCCCACCCCTCTGCGTCGCGCCCAGTAGACCACAAATCGCGTATGCAAGACCGGAAGCCACGTATGCAAGACCGGGTGCCACGTAGACAAGACCGGAAGCCGCGTATACAAGACCGGAAGCCACGTATACAAGACCGGAAGCCGCGTATACAAGACCGGAAGTCGCGTATACAAGACCGGAAGCCGCGTATACAAGACCGGAAGTCGCGTATACAAGACCGGAAGCCGCGTATACAAGACCGGAAGTCGCG